>NZ_JASNFO010000116.1:0-11695 GCF_032027725.1 Pseudofrankia coriaricola
CCACTCCCGGTCACGCGAGTGTCCTCAGTATCCGGGTTACTCCTCGTCCTCGTTGTTCTTCTGCTCCTCAGCATCCTTGATCATCTGAAGGATGACTGCTTCGGCTGCCTCGGCGTCCAGCGGAGGGGTCTTCTCGCCCGGCGCCTGTGGGGTGAGGACGCGGTCGAAGAAGTCGTCGAGAGCGGCGGAGTCGAGGGAGCCGCCGGGGCTGGCGGTTTCGCGGAGGGAGCGTTCGATGATCGGGCGTGGGATGTTTAGACGCCGTTCGGTTTCGTGGATGGTGTAGGAGATGGCGCGTCGCGCGTGGGTGGGGCTGTAACGGATGAGCCATTCAAGGGTCTGTGACACGCCAGGGCCAAGCGTGTAGGACTCCGCTGGGAAGAGCCTGTCGGGGGAATCTAGTTCCTTGGATATGGCGAATTCGTCGACGAGTGCGTGGGCCATGGTCTGGGTAAGGTCGTCCCAGGGCACGATTTCTTTTCCGGTCATTTCAGCGGCGACGGTCCGGCCGAGCTCGTCGGCAAGGTTTTGGACCGCTTCGGGGGTGCGCCAGCGTAGTGCCCAGCGGCGGCGCCGGTCGGGGCGTTCCCAGAGGGCGGCGTAGAAGCTCTGGGCGAATCGGGTCCACACCTCGGTGATGCCGGCGGGTTGAGAGGCGTCGCCGCGGCGTACCGCGACGGCCTCGTCGAGGCCCTCGTCGGAGCGGCGGCGCTGTTCGGCCCATTCTTCGGCCACCGGGCGGGACCACAGCTTGCGGCTGCCGATGACGGCCTGGGGTAGGGGTATGTCTGCCTGGTCGCGGGTCAGGTAGGAGCGCAGGGTGGAGGCGGTGACGCCCACGGTGTCGGCGAACTCGGCGAGGCTGAGGAGCTGGTCGCCGGCGAGCTCAGGCGCAGAGATCCGCACGACGCTGCTGGTCAGGGGTCGGTCGGCTGAGCGGCTCCGTGCCCAGGCGGTGAGGTCGTCAAGCCAGCGCTCTGGTGGTGCGTCGTCGACGTTGACGTACTGGACCTTGCGGACGCGGGCCTTCGTCGGATCGCCGGTTCCCGCGGTGAGGACGTCGGCGGCGGTGATGGTCGTTGCTCCGGGGACCGGGCGGCGGACGTAGGTCTCGCTGGCGTGGTCCCAGACCTGGGAAGGCCGGTACCAGCTCTCGCCGTCCCACCAATAGCCGCCGGCGCGGAAGAGAAGCGCCGCGTCCCACTTGGCGTGCACGGCGGAGGCGTCCCCGTCGCGGTAGAGGAGCACGGTGCGGCCGTGGTCGGGGTGGTAGCGGACGCACCACGCCAGGTCGTGGCGGATCGGGTCCGTGGTGAACGCCATCCACCCCTTCCCCTCGCGGGCACGGTCCTGGCGGCCCCACATGTCGCTTCCGTCGTGGCGTCCGACGGTCTGGATGGCGTGGGGGTCGTCCAGCGGGATGTGGCTGTCGTCGATGAACGGCAGGTCAGGGACGGGGTGATCGGTGCGGAGGCCGTTGGCGACGTGCTGGGGGATGCGGACCATGGTGTAACGCCCTTCAATGAAAATGCTGGAGAGAGTTACAGCATATATGTCTCACGGAGTGCGTTGTCGCGGGAGTGCCTGGGGCGCAGGGTATCTGGCCGCGGTCAGGGCTGCGGGCTCTGACCGCCGCCCCCCTCGCGGGGTAGTCGCGCAGGTCACGCAGGTAGGCGGCTGATAGCCGAGGGCCCGCGGCGGCCGGCGACTAGATGGTCTGGGCATGGCCGGGTTGCCGGTGGCGGTGATCGGCGCGGGACCGCAGGGTCTCGCGGCTGGGACGCAGCTGCTGGAGCGTGGGCTGGAGCCGTTCGTGTTCGAGGCCGGTGACGGTCCGGGCGCGGCGGTGGCCGCCTGGGGGCATGTGCAGCTGTTCTCCGCCTGGCCCGAACTCATCGATCCAGCCGCAGCCCGGCTGCTGGCGCCCACGGGGTGGATCGCGCCAGCTGGGGGGGTATCCGACCGGCGCCGAGTTGGTCGGTTCGTATCTGGCCCGCTTGCCGAGGCGTTGGGCGAGCGGGGCCAGTACGGGACACGGGTCGTAGGGGTGTCCCGGCACGGTCTAGACCGGCTGGTCACCGCGGGCCGGGACGAGGCGCCGTTCGTCGTACACGCCGTCGGCCGTGACGGGGTGGAGACGCGTCACACGGTCCGCGCGGCGATCGACGCGTCGGGTACCTGGCGGCAGCCGAACCCCGCCGGCGCGGACGGCCTGCCCGCACAGATCGGGCCGCCGGCGACCGGCCGAGCCTTGATGCTGCCGCTCCGCCGTTAGACCGTTCGGCGCCGGGGGTGCCGGACCGCCGTGGATTCGCTGTCCGGCCACGGTAGCCAGGTGCGGACCCGTGCCCCGCGAGCCGAACACCGAAGATCTCACTCTACGTAGTCATTACACCATAGACCCGCAGCCGAGACCATCAGTCCTGCGGCTCAACCAGCCACCCAAAACAAGATCATTGTGGTCGGTGTGTGGTCGCGGAAGCGCCAGCGTGGGCCGGATCTAGCCGGCATCAAGCGGCACGGCGGCCCACGAAAACCTCTGCACTCATTGCATTTTCCGACCCAAGGCGGACCTTGACGACACGGCGCGACATCCGGTTTGGATGGCTTTTAACCGACGAGTTCAAGGTTCGAGTACCTGACGGCCCACCAAAGTACCCATGTTCGAACCCGACTGAGCTGCGGATTCTTTCTTTTGCGGCAATATGATCTCGCAGGGTAACGGCCCGTGCGGGCGTCGGTGGCGGTTGGTTAGGCGTAGCGGTTCGATCTCGAGTCGCGGGCGGCGTCAAAAGCGCGCGGGTTTCGCCGTCGAGGCGGACCCCGAGGTAGTGGTCGAGGACCTGCGCCAAAGGTGGGTGGAGATCGGCGTCGCCGATCCGATCGTCGATGATCCAGAATCGGTGAAACACGGCCTGGTTGGTTGCACCTTATCGGGTCGAGTGCCTCGCGCCTCCAGGTCAGCGACCCGACACCCACCGATGATCAAGGCCCTGGCCTAAGTCAGGTCGCCGCGGTCGGGCGCATCGGACAGGACGCGACAGCGCTGCGGTACTGACACCGGCGTACTGACTCCGTGGTACCTGAGACCGAGGATCCCCGCGCCAGGAGAGACAACCTGGCAACATCTGAACGTGATCGACGTCAGCGGACGAGCGCGGGCGCGAAGCGCAGCGCCTCGGTCATGGCTACTCCTGCCGTCTCGATCGCCTCCATCGCGCCCACCGATTCGATCGACGTAACACCGCCGCTGGAGATCAGTGCCAGGCCACCGAATGTCGCCTCTGTAGCGTTCGCCACAGCCACAGCCACAGCCGCGGCCGCCGACAGCGCCTCCGCGAGCACCGCCACGGCGATCGCGGCGACGACGATGGCGAGGATGATGCCCGCGGCCACGCCGATGACCGTGACCATCTGCTCCATCACCCGCTCCATATCGCGTTTCTCGGAGAGGGTGTAGAAGACGATGCCCGGCAGTCCGGTCAGCATGTACGGCGTCGCGACAAGATGCCCAAAACGCGTCCGGTCGTGACCGGTGAGCGCTTCCCATAACGGAATGGGTCCCAGGAGGTTGGCGGGGATGAACCCCGGCAGCAGGCGCTGCCCCACCTGCTGCGCCCCTATCTTGGCCTTCTCGTCATAGAACTTCGCCAGGTTGAAGTTGTCTACATACTGCCAGAGCTGCAGAACGCCTGCCTGAAGGGAGCGTATCGGCTTGATCTCGACGATCCCGCCGGTGGTGAAGTCGATGAGATCTGGCCGCAATGGTCTCTTCGGCGGGAGGCCGAGGGCAAAGGCCAGGGCGCCAAGTACGTCCGGTCGCTCCTCGATGTCCGGCGACTCGTAGAGCTGCTCGGGCGGCCGGCGGAACGCCTCGCCGGCGGCGCCATAGAAGACCAGGTTCTCGGCGACTACATCGTGGTCCATCAGGCCGCTGTCCTTGTGATACAGGTACCTGGCCTGCAGGACCGCGTGGACCGCGTTGCCAATCACGAAGGTCGAGCCCCTCCCGACGGGCTCCGCACCGAACCTATTTGTCCCCGGGGGGCACGTATGGAAGTCGTCCTCGATGTCGACGCCGCTCGCCGCGCTGGCGATCTGCGCCGCGAGCCAGTACCGCTGTGACCATACCGCCTCGTCGAGCGGCACGAAACGCTCGAATTGCTCGGCGTTTCGCCGGAGCTGGGGAGCGAACCTGAAGACATCGTGCGCGGTCTTCCGCCGCCTCAGAGCACTGTTGAAACGGCGCTGATCGAAGGGTCCCCTTACCGGTTCGCAACTCCGCTCGACCGCCGGGCGGCGCGCCAGCGGCCTCGGGGAGGACGGCGGAACGGACGGAAGGACGGCGGCGGGTTCGGATGAATGATCCCCCCGCTCACCGATCTTCGCCAACGCGGTCGGCCGTACCAGCCCGGCGAGCCTGCCCGCGACGGCGTCCCGCAGTTCCAGCGTGCCCCCGGCCTCCGCCGGGAAGCGGAACGCTCGTCGCAGCCCTTCCTCGGTGTCCGCTCCGCGTGGCCCGAGCGCCGTGCGAAGCTGCTTGGCGAGAAGGTCCACCTCGTCAGCGCTGGGTCCGTCGCCTGCCCCGGGTGCGCCGGGGAGCCGGCGCAGAATCTCCGCGCTGGTCCCCGACCACCACTTGTCGTCCACCGGCGGTCCTTTCCGCGTGGATCGGTCCTCGACGAAGCCCCCGGACTCCGCCTGCGTCACCTTCGGATCGGTGGGTGGCCGCGCGCCAGACGGAAGTCCCCTGAGCTGCCTGCCGCCGAACGGGCTTGCCCCCGTCGCCGTTCCCATCGCGTCAGCCTTTCTGCTCGACTCCAGTCGGCGGCGCGTCCAGCCGGCATCGCGGTTAGTCAGCATCGCGCCCAGTCCGCTTTGCGCGCTCGGGCGGTCAGACGCCGTTGACCGGCGCCAGGCCAGCGCCGCCTTCGGCGCCGGTCGGGGTAGCCGGCGGGTCACTGGCGACGTTCTCGCCGCTGCCTGGTCCCCCGGGCTTGCGGGTATAGGCGCCCCAGATCTCCTTGAAGACTTCAAGCGAGTGGTCGGAGCTGACCTTCGCCAAGCCGCTCACCAGGTCCAGCAGCCCCTTGGCATCTGGGAGTTGCAGTCCCTTGACGAGTTCCTTGAGTGTCTCGTCGCCTATCTTGATCATCGGTTCGGGAAGCTCCGGGATCTGGACCGGCTTCGGCTCGAGGTCGGACCTGACTACCTGCACCAGCGGGCTGGGGTCCTGGAAGCGACTCGCCAACATGTCGGCGGTGATGTCGGGGGCTCCGTCGGGGCACGGGCTCGTCTGCCAGTCCCAGAAGCGGGTGTCGTCGATCTTTTCGCACGCCGAGCAGGCCCCGAGCTGGGACTCGGCGAAGACGCCGGGCGTGGGCAGGGTGATGAGTCGCTCGTGGGGCTCGCCGGGGCCATATAGGCGCGTCTCCTCAAGGCCTTCGCGGTAGCGCACCGGCAGGTGCGACAGTGCCCGTAGCGGGAACGCCACGTAGTTTCCGGCTGTGCCGACCACCACGTTGTCGACGATGTCGGACAGGGCATCGCCATGCCCGTCCGTATGCCCCGCCAGCGACAAAAAGCGGAGCCCAGCGTCTCCTCCGCCGATGACCGCCGCGCTGTAATAGACGCGGTTGGCGTTCAGGTGAGCGAGCAGGCGCGACAGGTCGGGCGAGGTGGCAGCCGCCGCGGGGGTCGGCTTCCCACCGCGAGCCGTGATCTGGCGCACCACAACCCTGCCAGCCTCAATCTGGAAGCTTTCCACGAAGAGGATCTGGTGCCATGCCCCATCAGCCTCGGCCTCAACCACGACATCGTCGAGCAGAAGCGACGCCCTGGTCAGACCCGGCCCGGCCGCGAAGCCGACCCGGTCGATGTCTCCGATCGCTCGCGGCGGCGTCGCCGCCGTCACGGTCGCCGTGGCCGCGTAACGGTCGCGGTTTCCCGCGACATGAGTGACGGTCAGGCCCAGTCGCTCCTCGTCGACCATCAAATCTAGGTCGCTGGAGCCGATAGAATTAGTAGTCGAGGAGAAGTACGCGCGCAGCCCGGTGACGACCGCGGCCGGCGGCTTCGGCGTGCGACCCAGCCCTGGTGCCTCGGGCGGCGCCTCGCTCGCGCCCGGCGTGGCTACGCCCAGATAGGCATCGAAGACCCGTCCGAGAGTGGTGTCGAGGAGCGCGCGACGCAGAAGGTAGCCGTAACTGGCGAGCGTGGCTTCATCGAAGTCCATCGGCGTGAACGGCACCAGGACGACCGGCCGAATCCGCTCCACCTTCGTCGTCAGCAGATGGATCCGCAGCACTTCGTAGTACTGGAAGGTGACGGTGTGGCAGTGATTGTGGTTGCGGATCGCCCGCGTCCTCACCACGCTTTCTTCCTCCTGGGTGACCTCGGCCACGGTGAAGGAGCGCGTGGTGCGCACCGTGTTGGAAACCTGGTGGATGCGATCGTTGACGGCTCGCGACGCCGTGGTTGTGGCATCGATCGCTTCATGCATGCCGCTCAGGGCTCCCGAGACCCCAGCGCTGAAGGGGCCGATAGTCAGACCCAGGCCGCCGGCCACGGCCGACGAGTCGGCGTCCTTGGTCGAGATCAGGCGCACCGTCTCGTCGACGACCTGGTCACGGGCGATCGTCGAGTCCTGGAAGTGGTTCTCGTCCAGAGCGGTCTCCTGTGACGCATAGTCGCGGCGCCGCCAGTCGACCGAGGCGATCTTCGTCTCCTCGCACGGTGCCAGCGGGAGGCTGTACAGGAGGTCACCAAGGGCTTGTCCGTAGTCCCACCAGTCCTGGCGGAACTCCAGCAGGGCCGCGTAGCGCAGCGTCGCGCCGAGCGAGGCGGTAGGCGGGGCCGAGAAGTCGATCGGCGCGAGGACCGGGGCCGCCTGCCGGTCGCCCGACGTGTCAGTGAAGAACGCGAGCTGATTCAGGTAGAAGACCCGCGATGGGAGATCGACGGGTGCATAGGGGCTGCACGGGTTGGCGGCACGGGCGGCGGTCGGCCGGGTGAACAGGCCCGGCGTCAGTTTCCACGCGGCGACGAGATCCTTCTCAGGAACGACCAGCGGGTGCCTGGGAGCGACTCCCTCGCGCCCGGGCGGGGGCTGGTGGTCGACGACGAAGGTATGAGGTCCCCACAGAACCTCCCTGATCTCGGCGAGGTCAGGGAGACTGATCGGGTCGTCGTTGACGCTGAGCCGCAGTTCGTAGTGGCTTCCGGGATCCGCCGCCGGTTGTTCGAGCGGAATAAAGAACGCGCCGTTGGAGTCGGACACGGTGCTACCGAGCGCGCGAAGGCTACCCACCTCCCGCTTCGTGACCACCATGCCGACGCCCGCGGCGGGCTGGCCTGTGCGGTCAACGAGCTGTCCGTACGCGCGAAAATCGACCATCATGTCTCCTCACCAGCGCGGGCCTGTGGAGCCCGCAGGGCAGTGGAGCCGACCATCGCGCGCATGACGGCGGATCGTTGTCCGCGCGGATGTCGACCGGTCGTCCGTCGGATTAGTCGGTCGCGGCCGCGACGACGAGCACGATCAGAAAGGCGAATCACGCGCGTAGAAACACGAGCGCGAGTCGGTACGGCAAACGGGTCACAGAAAGCCACCGCACGCCGATCGCTCGAATGATGGCACCGGCGCGTTCACGGCGACTTTCCTCAGCCGTCTGCATCGCCTTTCACCGGATCGGAGCTCGGCGGTGGCTCGAGGAGGCGCAGGAGTTCTATCCAGCCCTTGAACGGCTGCGACTCGGTCGCGCCGTCCGACCTGACCTCCCCTTCCACAGCGTCGCCGGCGTGTCGGATTTCCACGATGAAGCGCACGTCGCCTCCCCCGGTACTTCTCCGGTGAGCAAGGACGTTAGGGGGTCGCACCCTGGGATCGCCTCAGGGACCGACCTAGGGTCCGCTTAGGTGCTGGGTGAGCCCGTCCGCGAGCTGGTCTCGGGAGGTGACCTGGAGTTTGGCGTACACGTGGCCAAGGTGGTATTCGACGGTCTTGACGCTGAGGACCAGCTCTCGTGCGGCCTGCTGGTTGGTCAGACCTCCGGCGACCAGTCGAGCGACGGCTTGCTCCTGGGGAGTGAGCCGGGTTCGATCCGCTGTCTGTCTACGAGTGGGTGAACGGCCGCAGGCGGCCAGTTCCCGCTCGCACCGCTCCTGGTACGGCCGCGCGCCGAGCCGCTCGAAGACCGCCTGCGCCGCCTCCAACTGCACGCCGGCCGCGGCGCGCTTGCCGGCGCGTCTCAGGAACGCGCCGTACGTCAGCTGGAGGACGGCGCGGTCGAAGGGCATGTCGACCCGCGCCGCGTGGTCCAGGCCGACGTTGAAGGCGATCGTGGCGGCGGTGGTGTCACCGCGGGCGGCGGTGAGGTTGCCGCGCGCCCGCGCCGCCGCGGCCATGGCCGAGCGTCGCTGGCGGCTGGCGGTCAGCGCTTCGAACTCACTGAGCACCGCCTCCGCCCGATCGAGGTCACCTACCGCTACCAGAGCGTCGACGAGCAGGTCCTGCCAGCAAATCACCCCGGGCTCTTTGATGCTGTCGCCGTGTTTCAGCTGCAGCAGCGGGTCGAGCACGGCAATGACGCCCTCGGGCTCAGCCCGGACCCGGGCCAGCTGCGCGGCGGCAGCCGCGGCGTAAGCGGTGGCGATGAGATTCCCCGAGGCCGCCGCCAGGGCACCCGCGGTCTCGGCGTGTACGGCCGCCTGCTGCCATTCGCCGCGCGCGGCGAGCAGCAGCGTTGCCGTCGCGTGGCATAGCGGCGCGAGCCAGGGTTGGTCCGCGTCCGTCGCGATCGACATCGCCAGGTCGTTGTGAACAACGGCGTCATCCCAGTGGCCGAGCCGATATTCGGCCTCACCTAGCAGGTCCGCGGCCGACAGCCGGAACACCACAGAGCGATCGTGACCGGTGGCGAGGACGCCGGCGAGGTCTTGGCGCGCACCGATGAGGTCGTCGGTCCAGATCCGCAGCAGCCCGCGGCCCGCCAGCGTGTCCAGCTCGCCGGCTGACGCGACCGCCGGGTCCGGCACGTCATGCAGCGTGGCGAGCGCCGCGTCAGCGTGCCCACTGATGCCCAGGCCGGCCAGCCGGACGAAGCGGAGCAGGTCGGTGGCGCTGTGCCTGGGCGCCAGCCGCAGCGCCAGGTCAGCCCACTTGACAGCGTTCTGCCCGCGGGCCTGCAGGAGGCACAGCGTTGCCATCTGAGCGGCGACCCGGGTGGCAAGCGCCGGCTCGGTGCCAGCGTCGCAGCGCCGCCAGGCGTCGCGCAGCAGGGCCTCAGCCTCGGTGAAACGGCCAGCGACCAGCGCCAGGCGGGCCAGGACGTAGCTGCGCCATGCGGTCGGCGAAAGGGCATGCAGCCCGACGCTTACGGCCGCCGAGTCGACGATGTCGCCCGCGAGCAGTCGGCACTCGGTCGCCTCCACGACGAGCTGCTCGCGGTCGGCTCGGCTGGGGGTGAGCCGGGCAGCCGTGGACAGGTGGTTGGCAGCCGCCGCGGGGGAACCGGCGACCACCTCTCGCCGCCCGAGCTGGGCTAGGTCCGCGGCAAGCGCCGCGTCCGGACCGCTGGCCGCGGCGGCGCGGTGACGAAGCCGGGTCGCCTCGTCCTCGGCCAGGCCCGCCGCCCGGGTGTGCAGTCCAGCGCGGCGGGCCGGGCCGATCTGTTCGAAGACCGCGGCACGGACCAGGGGGTGCGCGAACCGCACCGCTCCACCGTTGGGCTCCTCGACGAGCAGGCCAGCCGTGATCGCCTGCTCCAGGGCGGGCAGCGGCTCATCGAGTTGCGCGACCCCGGCCGCCAGGTGCAGCGGGAAGCGGGTGTCGAGCACGCTGGCGGCCGCGACCAGTTCCTGGGCTTCTGCGCCACAGCCGGCCAGCCGGGCGACTACCAGCAGCGCGAACGAGCGGGGCGCTGGCAACGGCACGTCCGGGTTGTCAAGGGCATCGGCAGGGAGCTGCTCGAGAAGAGCACGTGCATGCAGCGGGTTGCCGTCGGTGTGCGCGCGCAGCCGCGCCGCCGCCCGCGCGGACAGTGGCCCGACGCCGGGCCGGGTGCTTAGGGAGCGCAGCTCATCGGCCTGCAGACCCCCGAGGGACAGCTGCAGAGCATGGCGCCGGTCGGTGAGCAGGCGGCGTAGGCCCTCCGGCAGACGAAGGTCGGACCTATCGCGGCTGATCACCAGCGTGAGCACCCGGTCGGCATGCAGCCGACGCAACGCGAAGGTAAGCGCCACTAGCGACGGTTGGTCGGCCCAGTGCGCATCATCGACCACGAGCACAACCGGCCCCGGCTGCTGCAACTTACCGAGCATGTCGATCAGCGCGGCACCGGCCACCAGCGGGTCTACTGGGCTGTCGTCACCCTTGAAGGCCGCGGCCGAGGGATCAAGCACCGCGGCCGGGACACGGCTGACCAGCTGGGCGACAACACCAAGTGGCAGGCCACCCTCGCTCTCCTCGCCGCTTGCCCACAGCACGCACCCTTCGCCAGCCAGATCCAGGAACTCGTGGACCAGCGCAGTCTTGCCGATCCCCGCCGGCCCCTCCACCAGCACCAGGCAGGACCGGCCCGCGCGCACCTGCTGCATCAGGAGACGAAGGCGGGCGAGTTCGGATTCGCGGCCGACGAACGCTGGCTGCATGAGTCAGCCAGCGGCCCAAGAGCCAGATCCGGCCCGCCTGGCGCATCTAGGTCCATGGGCGTCACGCTGTGCAATGCCATACTGCACGGCGCCCTTCGGAACCTCCCGGATGTGTCTCGGGAACCGGATCTGAAGCTCGAAGGACTTCGGCAACAGGGCCAGCCGAGCCGCCATGGACTTGTTCCGCAGCAGCCGCCGGATCTCGTCCATCAACGTCCAGCACTCGAGCAGCCTCTCGGCAATCCACTCGCGCCGCACCAACGCCCCCCGTCGTCGCACATCCCGCGATCAGGCGACAGGCTATGGCCACAGCTGGCATCACCAGGGCACTTTGCACAAGTACTGTGTGTTACGGACGCGTCAAAAGGCCTACGTGCTCTCGGCCGAAAGTCAACAATATCGCCGACCTGCGCTGATGCAGAGGCTGCGGGGAATCGGCGCCCGAGCTGGTCCGGTCCGCTGCGCCGCGGTGTCGCGACGGCGTCGGTCACCGCAGGGCCGACTCGATCGCGTCCAGGCGGGCGTCCAGGTGGCGGCGCACGGCGTCCAGGTCCGCGCGGGAGGCGTTCTGGTCGCCGGCCTTCAGCTCGACGACGATCGCGCCACCGGGAGACAGCGTCGCTGTGGCGACCTCGGTGATGTCGTCGGCACCCTGGTTGCGGATCGCCCGTTCCAGGTCGCCGCGACGGATACCCTCGTGGCGCAGCGTCGCCTCGTCGAAATGGCCGTCGTGCGCCAGCACTGTCGGCGTGCCCTCGAACAGCCGCTCGACCGTGGCGTTGCGGCGCAGCCAGCGGACGACGACCGCGTTCACGGCGAACAGCGTGACCGCTCCCAGCACCCCGCCCCAGAGGCTGTTGTCGGCCCCGATGATCGCGTTCTGGACGACGTTGGAGACGAGCATCATCACCACGAGGTCGTGACTGTTGAGCTGGGCGAGATCCCGCTTACCGAACACCCGGATCAGCAGGCTCAACGCCGCATAGACGGCAACGGTCCTGATCACCTTCTCGGCGACGGGCACACCCATCGTGAACAGGTCCGA
>NZ_JASNFO010000117.1:0-43116 GCF_032027725.1 Pseudofrankia coriaricola
TCTAGACCTGTCTTCCGCACGTCCGTGCGGTGAGACAGTTGCTTGATCCCTTGTTCGGACCACGTCGGGATGATCGCGATCCGTAGTGACGGGTCTGGGACTGTTCGTGGCTGTGTCGGTCGCCAGGGACTACGGGCCGCCGAGCGTCGAGAAGCCGCTCGGCGCGCTCCCCGTCGTGCGCGACTACCTGGACCGCCTCGGCCTCGTGGACACGATCGATCGGCTCGCCCCGATCCGCGACAAGGTCAACCGGGCCACCCACGGCGAGGTCATCGCCGCGCTGGTCGCCAACCGGCTGACCTCGCCGACCCCGCTGCTGCACGTCGCGACGTGGGCCCGGGAGTGGGCGGTCGAGGAGGTGTTCGGCGTCGCGCCGGACGTTCTGAACGACGACCGGGTCGGTCGGGCGCTTGACGCGCTCGCCCCGGTCTGCGAGGCCGTCGTCGGCTCGGTCGGCGCCGCGGCGATCGCCGCGTTCGGCCTCGACGTCTCCCGCGTCCACTGGGACATGACGTCGATCTCGCTGCACGGTGCCTACCCCGAGGTCGACGAGGACTACGCGACCCCGAAGTACGGCCGTCCCAAGGACCGCCGGCCCGACCTCAAGCAGGTCCAGACCGGCCTGGCGACCACCGGTGACGGCGGGATCCCGCTGGTGCACCGCGCCTACGACGGCGGCGCTGGCGAGGTCTCCCAGGTCACCGGCGCGATGCGCGCGCTGACCCAGCTCGCCGGCCCCAGGCGCTTCCTGCTGGTCGGGGACACGAAGCTCGTCTCCTACGGCAACCTGACCGCGCTGACGTCCACGCCCGGAGTCACGTTCCTCGCGCCGGCGCCGAAGGCGGTCGTGCCCGCGGACGTCCTGGCCAGCCAGGACTGGGCCACCGCCACGATCATCGACCACGTCGCGGCCCGGGACCGCGACAAGCCGATCCACGAGCGGGCGGCCTACCGCGCCCGCGAGGGCGTGACCACCCTGCGCGGGCCCCGCAAGAAGGACCCGCCGGTCACCGTGCGCACGGTGTTCGTCTGGTCGTCCGCGAACGCGCAGGCCGCGCAGGCCGCCCGCGCGCTCAAGCTCGCCCGCGCCCGCGACGACCTCGACACCCTCGCCCGCGCCGCCGGCAGCCACCACCTCTACCGCACCGAGGCGGCGGTGCAGGCCCGCCTGACCCTCCTCGCGACGAAGCACCGTGTCTCCCGCTACCTCGTCGCGGCCACCAGCGTCGACCCGGACACCGGGAAACCGGCCCTGGCCTGGCACTTCGACCAGGCCGCCCTGGACGCCGAGGCCACCATCGACGGCTGGTACGCCCTGCTGACCAACCTGGACCCCGAGATCGGTCCCGCCGAGGTCCTCGCCCGTTACAAGGGCCAGGAGGTCTCCGAACGGCGCTACGGCACGTTCAAGGGCCCGCTCGCGGTCACGCCGATGTTCCTGCACTCCAACCAGCGGATCCACGCCCTCATCCACGTGATCTGCCTGGCCCTGCTCATCTTCTGCCTGGTCGAGCGCCAAGCCCGGCTCGGCGCCGGCCCCGACGGGAAGATCCCCGGCCTCTACGCCGGCCGTCCCGCCCGCCCCACCGGAGCACTCGTCTTCGGCACGCTGAGCAGGCTGCGCCTCGTGCCCGCCCAAAGCGACCAGGTCGCCTACATCCCCCGCCCCTCGGCTCTGCACCAGCACCTCCTCGACATCCTCGGTGTCGACCCGACCCAGCCACCTTGATCAGAAACCAGGCCGGTCAACACATCGAAACCCCATGTGCGGAAGACAGGTCTAGACGGCGAGCTGGCCGGGCGCCGGGACGGAGGGGAGCACGCCAACTGCCCCCATCGACTCGTCAAGGAGGTTCGCGAGCCGGACCCGGCCCTCGGCAGCGACCCATACCGTCTGGGCGGCGTCCAGGCAGGCGAGCGCGGCGCCGGCGATCGCGACCGCGCGTGGATCGGCACTGTCGGAGGCCGCGGTGGGTGGACGTGGTGGCAGCCGGGGCGCCAGATGAGGAGCGAGCAGCTCCCGCCAGCGGGACTGCTTTTCCAGATGACGGGCCTTCAGGCTCGGCGTGTCCCGCAGCATCCGCAGGACAGCCAGCGTGCCGGTGGGGTCGTGGTCGTTGTGTTTCGCGATGACCTCGAAGGCACGACGCAGGGCTGTCCAGGCTGGCTCGTCGTCGGGGCGCTCGGCGAGGGCGGAGGCGAGTTGCTGACCGCCGTACTCGAGGTTGCCCAGGACTACGTCTTCCTTCGACCCGAAGTAGCGGAAGAAGCTGCGCTTGGAGATCCCTGCCTCCGTTGCGATCTCCTCAACACTCGTGCCGTCGTAGCCGCGTTCCACGAAGAGCCGCATCGCGATGGACATCAGATCGGCCTGCACCGCCCGGCGGGTGCGTTCCCGCAGGCCAGGCGAGAGCTCCTCCATGATCTACAGTGTAACCCAACGTCAAAACTGTCACCGGGTGCCAGGTTAGGCGTATGGTGCTCGTGGATACATCATGCGACCGGCGACGGCAGGAGCGGCCTGATGGCGGCAGACAGCAGGGTGTGGTTCGTGACGGGGTCGTCCCGCGGCTTCGGTCGTTCGTTCGTCGCGGCCGCGCTCGCTCGCGGCGACCGCGTCGCGGCGACCGCGTCGCGGCGACCGCCCGCGGCCTGGGCAGCCTGGCGGACCTGGTCGAGGCCAACAGCGAGGCGATCCTGCCGCTGCGGCTCGACGTGACCGACAAGGAAGCGGTGGGTGCGGCCGTGAAGGCCGCGTACGCCCATTTCGGACGTCTCGACATCGTCGTCAACAACGCTGGGTACGGCCTGGTCGGCGCCGTGGAGGAACTCGACGAGCAGGCTATTCGCGGCCAATTGGAAACGAACTTCTTCGGCGCGCTGTGGGTGACCCAGGCCGTGCTTCCTTATCTGCGGGAGCAGGGTTCCGGTCACATCGTGCAGATCTCCTCGGTCAGTGGCCTCGCGGCGTTTCCGACTCTAGGCGGCTACAACGCGTCCAAGTGGGCGCTGGAGGGGCTCAGCGAGGCGCTGGCTCAGGAGGTCGCGAGCTTTGGGATCGCGGTGACCCTCGTCGAGCCCGGCCTTTTCGGGACCGACTGGGCCGGCTCGTCCGCCGCTCATGCCACCCCGGATCCCGTGTACGACCAGATGCGCCAGGCCATGGTGGCGATGAATGGTCAGGCCGAGGTCGGCGACCCCGCTGCCGCCGCGGCGGCGCTGCTGAAGGTCGTCGACGCGGAGAACCCTCCGCTGCGGGTCCTGTTCGGTAGCCAGCCCGCCCAGGTCGTCAAGTACATCTATGAGCAGCGGCTGAAGACCTGGGCGGACTGGGAACCGGTCGCCCGGCAGGCCCAGGGTTCCTGAGATTGAGGGGGACACAAGAGCGATGACTGTTCGACCTGCATTATCCTGCGCGTTCCCGCCGAGCTCCCGGGTCGTCGAGTACGCGACGGCCGCCGAGGAACTCGGGTACCGGCGGATCTGGCTGTACGATTCCCCGGCCCTGTACGGCGACATCTGGATGGCGCTCGGCCGGCTCGCCGCGCAGACCACCCGGATCGGCCTTGGCACCGGGGTCGCGGTCCCGAGTCTGCGTCATCCGATGGTCACGGCCGCGGCGATCAGCACGGTCGAGGAAATCTCGCCCGGCCGGCTGGTGGTGGCATTCGGTACCGGCTGGACGGGCCGCATGACCATGGGGCAGAAGCCGATGAGATGGGCCGACCTGGCCGCCTACACCCGGCAGGTGCGCGGCCTGCTGGCCGGCGAGGTCGTCGACGTCGACGGCGGCGCCTGTCAGATGATGCATGCCCCGGGATATGGGGCGCCGCGGCCGGTCGAGGTGCCGATCTGGGTGGCGCCGGGCGGCCCCAAGGGATTCGCGGTGGCGCGGGACCTGGCCGACGGCGTCATCGTCTCGGAAGTCCCCAGTGAGCAGGACCGAGGCTGGAACAACTGTGCCCTGCTCATGTTCGGCACCGTGATCCGACCGGGCGAGGACCACACCAGCCACCGGCTGATCGAGGCGGCCGGCCCCTGCTACGCCACCAGCTTCCACTACGCCTGGCACTATGCCCCACAGGCCCTGCCCGGCAAGCCGGGCGGTGCCGAATGGCTGGCTCGCCTCGAGGCCGAGCGCCCGGCGCGGGAGCGTCACCTCGCTGCCCACCAGGGTCATCTGTGCACGGTGACCGAGCGGGACCGCCCGCTGGTCGACGCGGCTGGTCCGGCGATCCTGGGCTCGGGGTGGACCGGCGACGCCGCCACGATCGCGGCCCGCCTCGACGAGGCCGGTGATGCGGGCGTGACCGAGGTGGTCTACATGCCGGTCGGTCCCAACATCCCCGACGAGCTACAGGCATTTGCCCAGACAACGAAAACGTGAGCCGCCGGCCCCTTGGCGACCACACCAGGACTGTTGCGGCCGGCCGTCGCAGTGGTCTGCGCCGGCAACCAGGATGCTCCGTCATCCTCTGCTACGAATGCGGTCTCGTCCCGCCTTCCGATAGCGACCTGCCGAGATAGATGCATGCGCACGCTTCTCGTACACTGGGACACCTGGACCGGCGAGCGCGCGGAGGCGCGGCCGACGGGGACTGCGGGTGGAGGCGGAGATACTGAACCGTGCGCATGCAACTTTCGCCCCCGGCGGGCGGCGACGGTGAGCAGCCCGGCGGCTGGGCCGGGCTCGACGCGGTCCTGCGCCGGGCCGGCGCCGCACTCGACGGGCCGCCGGAGCTGGTCGCGCTGTGGATGTTCGTCGCCCGCGCTGGCCGCGCGCTGCGCGCCCTCTCGGAGCCGGGGCTGGCCGCCGTCGGGATCGACACCTCGGATTTCGCGATCCTCGCGGCACTGTGGTTTCGCGGCGAGCCGTTCCGCGCATCGCCCGGGGCGCTCGCCCACGACGTCGGCCTGTCCCAGAGCGGCACCGCCCGCGCGCTGCAGCGCCTCGAGCTGCGCGCCGCGATCCGCCGCCACGGCCACCCCGCCGACCGGCGGGCCACGATCGTGGAACTCACCGACGCCGGCGCCGCATTGGTCCACCGCCAGCTCGCCGAGATCTCCGCGACGTTCGCCGACTGCCTGGACGCCCCGGGCGGCACCCCGGAGGGTGACACGGTCGACCTGCGGCTCGTTGCCGCAGCCTTCGCCGCGTTCGCCGACCGCGTCGAGCACGCCGTCCGCGCGAAGACGGTGCCCACGCTGCCGGAGCCCGCTACCACGCCGAGGCACTGATCGCGGCCTCGCGGCCGGGAGATGAGGACACCCATGGGCCCGGCCGGGCGCGCGACGATCGTCGGCCTGCACAACACCCGCCAAGCCCGTCGGCGCCCGCGCCGCTGACCGGGCGTTCGCCACCGCCGGGCTCGCTCGCGCGGATGTCGACGTCGCCGAGCTCTACGACCCGTTCTCCTTCGAGGTCATCCGCCAGCTCGAGGCGTTCGGGTTCTGCAAGCCTGGGGAAGGCGGCTCCTCGACTGGTTCGAGCTCGACAACGTCTGCTGGGAGTCCGACTTCCCGCACTCCGACTCCAGCTGGCCGAACGCCCCCGAGGACGTCATCGCCAACCTCGGCCACCTCCCCGACGACACCATCAACAAGATCACCTATGAGAACGCGTTACGCCATTACCAGTTCGACCCGTTCGCGACCCGGCCCCGAGAGCAGTGCACCTCGGGGGCGCTGCGTGCCGGGGCGACCGACGTCGACGTTGTCACCCGCGTCGGCCGGGCCGCGGACGAGCGCGACCTTGCCGCCTGGAAACGGATGACCTCTCACGCCGGGCGGGCCTGACCGATGGCCTCATACCCCCTCGATGACGTCCGCGTCCTGGAACTGGCGACAGGGATCGCCGGGCCTTACTGCGGCAAGCTGTTCGCCGACGCCGGCGCCGACGTTGTCAAGCTCGAAGGCCCAGGCGGCGACCCGACCCGGTCCTGGTCGGCGTCCGGCGTGCATGCTGACGGCGACGGGGCGCTCTTCAGATTCCTGAACACGTCGAAACGCTCCGTCGCCGCCGGCATCGACAGCCCGCGCGGCCGGGCGCTCGCCGCCGCCGCCGACGTCATCGTCGTCGGCGGCGACCTGGCCGCGCAGCCCGCCGGCCCCGGCCCCGCCTTCGTACGCCAGCTGGCGGCGGACAGCCCGCGCGCCGTCGTGCTCGCGATCAGCCCCTGGGGGCTCGTTGGACCGTGGCCGGACGAGCACCGCCCGGCGAGCGAGTTCCTCTTACAGGCGCTGTGCGGGTCGATCGCGTGGCGCGGTGAGCCCGCCGGTCCGCCGATGCAGGCCGGCGGCCGGCTCGGTGAGTGGGCGTCCGGCGCCTATGCCGCCGTCGTCGGCCTCGCCGCGCTGCGTGGCGCCCACCTTCGGCCAGCACAACGACGAGGTCTATGGCGACCTGCTGGGTTTCATGGCCGACGAGATCGACAGATTGCGCGAGAGAATGCTGATCAGCGAACGGCCGGCTGGTGTCTGACGTGATGGCTGGACCCGCGCGGCGATGTTGGTCCCGGCCCCTCCCCGCTCCGTCGCCACCAACCTGATCTTCAGCGACACGATCTACCAGCTGTTCCGCCCCGACCTCGACGTGGCGGCCCGACTGCGAGGAGAACCGACCATGGCCATATCCGACGACCTGCCGGCGCTCGCGGTGCCGGCGCGTGAGATCCCGGTTCCGCGGTCGGTGAGCCCCCAGGCGCGGGCCATGCTGGCTATGGGGCGGACGGAGACACGCGAGTACCCCGCCCTGGATGACGCCGACGCATGGCGGGCGATGATCAAAGCCGCGGACGAGGCGGTCCTGTCCATGCTGCTCGGGCGGGCGTCGGGACTCCCGTCCGACGTGGAGGAGATCGAGGTCGCCGGGGTTCGGGTCTACACGATCAGGCCCCAGGACGTGCCCGTCGACGACCGGCGCGTATTCCTCGACGTTCACGGCGGTGCCCTGATTATGGGCGGTGGTGAGTGCTGCCGGGTCATGGGTGCCGGTACCGCCGCGCGCGTCGGCGCACCCGTCTGGGCGGTCGACTACCGGATGCCACCCGACCACCCGTACCCGGCGCCGCTGGACGACTGCGTCGCCGCCTACCGCGCGCTCCTGGAAGAGCATCGGCCGGATGAGATCATCGTGGGTGGGGCGTCGGCCGGCGGCAACCTGGCCGCCGCGCTCATCCTGAGAGCGCGCGACGAGGGACTGCCGTTACCGGCGGCCGCGGTGCTGAACACGCCGGAAGTCGACCTCACCGAGTCGGGAGACACCTTCCAGACCAACCTCGGCGTCGACACCGTCCTGCCTCGCAGTCTGATGCCCGCCAACCTTCTCTATGCCGGCGGGCACGATCTCGCCGACCCCTACCTGTCGCCCTTGTTCGGCGACTTCGCCAAGGGCTTTCCACCCACGCTGCTCGCCAGCGGGACACGCGACCTGTTTCTGTCGAACACGGTGCGCATGCACCGGGCCCTGCGAGCGGCGGGCGTGCCGGCCGAGCTGCACGTGCTCGAGGCCGCGCCGCACGCCGCCTTCCACGGAGCCGCGCCCGAGGACCGGGACCTCGACCGTGAGGTGCGCCGCTTCGTCGACCTCCACTGGGGCAGGCTGGCGTGACGGCGGTCCGGCCTCCTTCTGGAAAGCCGGACCCACACGGTCGCCACCCTCAGCGGCTCGAGCAATGACGCCGTCAGCGGAAGTTCGCCGCGTCGCCCTGGTCGGGGAGGTCGAGCAGGGCGGCGTAGTCGACGAACGCGCGTAGGGTGTTGCCACCGTCCACGGTAAGCAGTTGTCCGGTCACCCAGGAGGACTCGGGTCCGGCGAGGTAGCGGACGGCCTGGGCCTGGTCCTCGACCTCGCCGTGCCGGTTGAGGGCCTGGTTGGCCAGGAACTGGGCCATCATCGCCTGGTTCGTGAGGGCCTTGGCGGTGGTCGGGGTTCGGGTCATTCCCGGGCGGACCGCGTTGACCCGGATGTTGAGCCGGCCGAGTTCGTCGGCGGCGACCCTGACCAGCTGGTCCACCGCCGCCTTGCCGGCGGCGTAGGACGCGATGTACCGGGTGGAGAGGGTTGCCGCGGTCGAGGAGATCGCGACGAACGAGCCGCCGCCGGCGCGCACCATCGCCTGCCCGGCGTACTTGAGCAGCAGGTAGACCGGGCGGACGTTGCGGTCGATCTCCTGGCTGAACTGGTCGTCGCCGTACAGCAGCACCGGCCAGATGCCGCCGCCGCCGGGGACGACGACGGCGATGTGCAGCCTGCCGTCGTCGGAGGCCGCATCGACCGCTTCCCGAACCTGGGTGCCGTCGAGGGCATCGGCGACGTGGTGGGCGACTGTGAGCCCCTCCTCGGCCAGCGTCTTCGCGGCGCCGACGAGCTTGGACTCGGTTCGACCGACGATCGTGACCTGGGCTCCGTCCCGCACGAGCAGACGGGCGGAGCCCAGGCCGATGCCGCTGCCACCGCCGATCACGATGGCGTGCTGTCCGGCCAACGGCTTGCTCATTCCCGGCCTCCCTGGGCGGTGGTGGCCGGCGGGCGACCCGGGGGCGTCGGGGGCCCGGCCGGCGACTCTTCCGATGGTTTTCCGGTGCGGGGCGGTGGCCTGTATCGAGCCTGGCGAGGCCTACTCGAACGAGCCGCCGCCGTCCACGTGCAGGGTGAGCCCGGTGACGTAGCCGGCGTCCGGGCCGGCGAGGTAGACCGCCGCGCGGCCGATGTCGTGTTCGGGGTCGCCGACCCGTTTGACCGACAGGCCGGCGACCGCCTGCTCGAGCTCGCGTGGATGCTGGTCGAAGAATCGGCGCATGCTCTCGGATGAGGCGAACGGGGCGATGGCGTTGACGGTGATGCCGTGCTGTCCCCATTCCCGTGCGGCGGCCTTGGTCAGCCCGCCGACGGCCGCTTTCCCGGCGATGTAGGTGCCGAAGCCGGGCAGGCCCTGTAGTTCCGATCCGGAGCGCAGGTTGATGATCCGCCCGTCGCCCTTCAGGTGCGGGAAGGCGGCGCGCATGAACGACAGTGTCGCGCCCGGCCCGGTCGCCAGGGCCAGGGCAAGATCCTGGTCGGTGGCCTCTTCCAGGGGCACCCCTGACCGTGCCGCCATCGCGTTGTTGACGAGGATGTGCAGCCCGCCGAACCGTTCGACGGCCGCCGTCACGCAGGCATCCACCTGCTGGGAGTCGCGGATGTCGCAGGGGTAGGCGAGGGCCTGGGCGCCGCGTTCGGTGATTTCTTTGGCCACCCGTTCGGCGTTGTCGGCGTCCAGGTCCGCCACCGTGACGCGGGCGCCTTCGGACCCGAGCGCCAGCGCGATCCCGCGGCCGATGCCCTGGCCGGCTCCGGTCACGATCGCCACCCTGCCGTCGAGGACGCCCATCTGCATCTCCCCTTCCAATTCCCGGGCTCCGCCTCGCGCCGAGGCAAACCGCGGCTAAAATATACAATCTACACTATGGTTCATGGTGGAGCTCAGGCGCTGGCCCGTCTCACGGTTTGATCAGGCTGGAACACGATGCCTTCACCGTCTCGACATACTTCTTGTCCTTGAGGCCCACCAGCGCCGCGCACGGAACGTTCACGACGTGGTTGATCGGCCACTGCGTCGCCGGCAGGGCTCCCTCCACGCTGTGCGTGAAGCCGCTGTTGGCGCTCTCGAGGAAGGAGTCGACGGTCAGGTCTCTCCCGGTCTTCTCCAGCACACTCAGGAAGAGGTCGGCGGACCAGTACCCGGCCAGCGCGGGCAGGCTGAGCACCTGGTTCGGCCTGGACTGGCGGCTGATCGGTGTCGACATCTCCGCGCCCCAGGTCGACCTCGCCCGCCGCAGGGGCCTCATCGCGGTGGTCGCCAGCGCCGGGCGGCTCCCACTTGGTGACCAGTCCGTCGCTCGTGCCGAGAGGAGTGCGTGCCAGTTCCGCGGAATGATGAGCACGCCTCCGGGTCCTGGCCGCGGTCTGGTGCGGTTGACCGCGCGAGTAGATGGTACTAATAATACTAGCACTATGAGATGGGCGGTTGATCATTCTTCGCGGGAGGCATTGCCACTCCAGATCGTGGCGTGTGTACGCCGGGGCGTGGCTTCGGGGGAGCTTGCCGTCGGCGAGCAGCTGCCGCCGGCGGCCGAGCTGGCGGGGGCACTGTCGGTCGACCGCAACACGGTGTTGGCCGCCTACCGGCAGCTGCGCGACGACGGCGTGCTGGAGTTCCGTCGGGGCCGCGGGGCACGGGTCGCGTCCGCCGTCACGGAGCCGGCCCCGGTTACCGAGGCGGCCCAGACGCTCGTGGCTGTTGCCCGCCAGCACGGCCTGGGGCGCCACGACCTGCTTCGCCTCATCGAGAAGCTGACGTGACACATCGAGAGGATGGTGCCCAATGACGGCATCCGAGCTACCCGGCCAGGGCCGGTACTCGATCTACACCGGCCGAGTGACGAACTGGCCGCTGGTGGTGGCTCTCGGCGCCGCCCTGATGGTGCCGCTGCTGCTCCTTGGAAGCCTGTCGCACGGCAGCTGGCTCGACCCGGCCGGCCCCGCGACCCCGCTGCTGGTAGCCGCTGCCGCCGTGCTCATCAACGTGCTGACCGGATTGAGCGTCAGGACGGCGGCGGGACCCAACGGGATCTCGGTCCACTGCGGGGTGCTCGGATGGCCACGCCGCACCTACCGCCTGGAAGAGATCGAGCGCGCCGAGGTGATCGACCTGTTGCCGTCGCTGTGGCGCGTGTCCCTCGGCTTCTGGTGGACCCCTCGCCACATCTACTTCACGGTCCGGACCGGACCCGCCCTGCGGCTAGCCATGCACACCGGCCGACGCGTGACGATCACCGTACCGGACCCCCACGCCGCGGTCACGATCATCCGCGAGGCGAAGTCCGCGTGACAATTCGACTCGACGTCGAGTACGCCTTGCCCCACTCGGTCTCCGCGACAACGCACGGAAATGGGCGTGCTCGCTGGATGAGGACGAGCTGATCGAGCATTGGGCGCCAACCCCCGGGTCCGCCGAACCCAATAACAAGTCGGCACTTCACCGCCGTTCACCTCACGAACGTGTCACGGTGCCTTTCCAAGAATTGACGGAGTGACGTGGCCTGCCGTCCGATCACCGTCTCGATAGTGTCGTAGACATCGGCCGGGTCGACCAGCGAGCCGTTGATTGTCCGCTCGAAAGTGTTGCGGACACAGCTCATGTAAATGGGATCGTAGCCTGCCGCGACCATTTGCTCGTAGAAGATCCGCGGTTCCGCTGGCTCGTACCGCCAAGGCCGTCCCGTTACCTCACCGAGCAGGTCGGCGATCTCGGTGATCGACGCGGCCTCGGCGGCGAGGTCGTAGGCGCGTCCGTGGTGTGGCTTGGGATCGCGCAGCACCGTGGCCGCCACGGCGGCGATGTCGCCGATGTCCACCCAGTTCGGCCGCCCGTCGCCGACGAAGTGGGTGAGAACGCCGGGCGCCCCCAGGCTGAGCCGCAGATTCTGCATGAACCCGGATGGTCGTACGTGCGTGAAACCGAGCCCGGAGCGCTCGATGTACGCCTCGACGAGCTGATGCCAGATGAAGTGGGCGACGGTGGTGTCCTCGGCGGCGGAGACGCCGAGATGAACCACATGAGATACTCCCGCCCCATTCGCCGCATCGACGGCCGCCTTGGATTGGGCGAGCATCCGGACGTCATAACCGGTGAGAATAAATACCTTGTCAATCCCCTCAAAAATCGACTGGATAGCGTCCAGCCCGCCCGTCTCCGCGTCGTCCAGATCGAGATGACGCACCTCGATCCCGCGTTCCCGCAGCGGGCGTGCCGCCTCCTGTCGGCGGGTGGCGGCGACCAGACGAAGCAGCCCCGTCTGGTGATCGGGAACGAGTTCGTCGATGAGCGCCGAGCCGATCGCTCCGCTGGCTCCGATGACCAGAACTGCTGGTGGCGACATGTCCTCTCCCTTGGGTCGAGTCTTCGGCGTGCCGACCTGAAGGAAGGTAAAGCCTCACGTCAGCGTGAGGGTCAAGCGATTAGAATAGCGATCATGCGAATCGGTGAGTTGGCGCATCGCACCCGGGTGAGCGTCCGGGCCCTGCGCTACTACGAGGAACAAGGTCTCCTGGTGCCCGCCCGGGCCGCCAACGGCTACCGTGAATACCCCGAAGCGGCCGTCGATCTGGTCAGTTGCATCCAGTTGTTGTACGCGGCGGGTCTGTCCAGCGCCAAGGTCGCCAAAGTGCTTCCCGCCGCATGCCGCGAAACCAGAGGCATGGTCGTCGTGTCCGCCGAGGTCAACGGGGAACTGCAAGGAGTGCGCGCCCGCCTGGCGGAGGAGATCGAGGAGCGCCAGGCGTCGCTGCGCCTGCTCGACGAGGTCATGGCGGCCGCATGCCAGGTCGGCGCCCGGAAGGCCGCGGCTTAACGGCCGCTGCGTTCAGGCCGCTGTAGCGGCCCGGGCGTTGAGGCCCTGGAGTCCTAGCTCTGAGATGCCGGACTGATCACATGGCAGGACGGGAGTATCGAGCCGAGCGCAGTGGGCCGATGTCACGCATGGATGACCCTTTCAAGATGATCTTCCGGCGGTCGATGCGGGTCGAGGTCCGGACGGTGTTCGACAAGCCCGTCAGGACGCGACGTGGATATCGACGACGCGTCCTTCGGGGTCGTGCAGAATGTGGTCTCCTGGCTCGAGAAAGAGATCCATCTCGCCCTGGCTTACGGTGAGGCCCAGGCGGATCATGCCGGTCTCACCTCGACTGCCCGCGGGATACAGTTCGAGAACAGCACCCCCACTCAAGGTGGCGGCATAGTGTTCCGGACCGGAACCATGACGCTCCCGCTCGAACGCGAGCCCCAGGCTTCGGTAGAAGTCGCGACAGGCGGACACGTCAGCACAGTAGAGAACGATAAGAATGATCTGGGCGCCCGCCATCCGCCCATGATATTTCCTCTACGAGGTCCCGCCACCCAAGCCTGGTCGGGTCGGGTCGGGTCGGGTCGGGTCGGACTAAGCGTCCCCGCCGGGGGCGACGCACCAGGGGTTCTCCTCGTAACGGATGTGGTACTTCGCCGCGATCGGGTTGATCTTCGCCGGATCGAGTGCGCCGTTCGTGAGAACGGTCGGGCCGGCCTCGAACAGGTCCTCAAGGTACTTCTCCCAGCCTCCGGGCGAGGAGATCTGCAGGACCCGCGGCGGTGGCGTCGACACGCGGCGCAGGGCATGCGGGACGCCCTGGGGAAGCAGGGTGAACATGCCACGCGTCGCGGTGTAGGACCGGTCGTCGAAGTCGACGCCGAGCTCACCGTCGAGCACGTAGATGCACTCGTCCGCCCCAAGATGGACGTGCCGGGGGATGTCGACGGCGACCGAGACCTCCAGCAGGGAGAACCGTCCGCCGGTGTCCTCCGTCCTCGCTTTGACCGCGAAGGCGGGCGGCAGCGGGAACCGCCCAGGGCGGATCTGGCCCTCGTCGAGCATGATGAAGCGACCGTCAGACATGATCAGCGACCTCCAGCTATGAGGTAGTTCTGGAACAGTCTGTTCCGAAGATATGGAACAGACTGCCCCACAGTTGGCAGGTATGCAAGTGGCTGATGGCCGCGTCGGCCTCAGGTCAGCCCGGGGCAGCCTTCGGCTCGGCTCCCGGCAGGCCGACGGGTGAAGAAGGGGAGGTCGCGGAGGGTGACCAGTAAGGCCGGACGTCCGTCGGGTGCGGGAACATCGGATCCGCGGGTGCTGCGCAGCCGCGCCGCCGCGCTCTCGGCGGCCCGCGCGATCCTCCTCGAGGGCGGGTCGGAGGCTGTCACCCACGTCGCCGTCGCCGCCCGCAGCGGGGTCGGACGCACAACGCTGTACCGGCACTGGCCGGACACCATCGCGCTGCTGCGGGACGTGCTCCGGGAGCAGATGGAGATCGATCACAGCGTTCCCATGGGCGACCTGCGCGACGACCTGGTCCGCGAACTGGAGGTCGTGCGCGACCAGCTGCATCAGCCCCCGCTCGAGCGGACGATGCGGACGATGATCGAGCGTGCGCCCACCCATCCCGCCTACAGCGAGCTCAAGGAGTTCCTCTATCGGGAAGGCACGCGTGTCCTCGCCGAGGTGGTGCGGACCGGTATCGCGCGGGGCGAGCTTGCCCGGCAGCTTGACCCGGACCGAGCCGTCGACCAGCTGGCCGGACCACTGATCTATCGGCGACTGCTGGCCGGACGGACGTTCACCGCCGACTACGTCCGGGATCTCGTCGACGACTTCCTCCGGGCCCACAGCCCCCGGCCGTGAACGGGCGCGCTTCGCTGCGGCATGCCCGAGACGAGGGGCGGCGAGCGCGCGGTCAGCCGCGGAAGTACGTTCGCAGGTCACCGACGAGGACGTCGGGGCGTTCCATCGCGGCGAAGTGTCCGCCGTCCGGGAACTCCGACCAGTGCACGATGGCGGAGTTGTCGCGTTCGGCGAACGTCCGGATCGTCGTGAAATCGTCGGCGAAGACCGCCACGCCGGTCCGCGAGGGGTTCACCTCGGGCTCGCGTGCCGCCCTGGCCTCCTCGAAGTGGTAGCGACCCGCGGTCGCCTGGGTGTTCGTGAACCAGTACAGCGAGACCTGGGTGAGGATCTGCTCGCGGCTCACCAGGCTGGTGCCGTTGCCGAAGTTGTTGAACAGCTCGCTCCAGGCCAGCTGCCCGACCGGTGAGTCGGCCATGGCCACCGCCACGGTCTGCGGGCGGGTCGCGTTGATCTGGTTGTAGCCGCCGACGGACTGGAACCACTTGAGGTGCTCGAGCGCGGCGTAGTCCTTCGGCTCGAGCTTCGCGAACTCCGCCGGGTCGCCGGAAGGGAACGAGAACAGCTGCAGCACATGCAGGCCGAGGAAGCCCTCCGGCTGCAGGAGACCCAGCTCGCGAGAGATCATCGCGCCGGCGTCGCTGCCGTGCACGCCGTACGACTCGTACCCGAGCCGCCGCATCAGCCTGTCGACCGTCTGGGCCACCCGCCGCATGGTCCAGTCGCGGCCGACGAGCGGCGTGCTGTAGCCGAAACCGGGGATCGACGGCACCACGACCGAGAACGCGTCGTCGGCGCTGCCACCGTGAGCGACCGGGTCGGTGAGCTGGTCGATCATGTCCAGGTAGTCGACGAACGAGCCCGGGTAGGTGTGCAGAAGCAGCAGCGGGGTCGCGTTCTCCTCCTTCGACGGTACGTGGACGAAGTGCACGGTCTGGCCGTCGATCTCGGTCAGGTAGTGCGGGAACGCGTTCATCCGGGCTTCCTGGGCGCGCCAGTCGAACTTCGTCACCCAGTACTCGACCATCTCGGCGAGATAGCTGTTCGGGACGCCGTACTCCCAGTCGTCGGTGGGAGCGGGCTGCGGCAGCCGGGTGCGGGCCAGGCGCTCGCCGAGGTCGTCAAGGTCGGCCTGCGGAACCTCGACGCGGAACGGGCGGATGTCGTTCGTGGTCTTCGTCATGGCCCCAACCTAGAAGCCGTATAGGAACACCTGGTTCCTATATATGAGACGATCTCCGGCGTGCTCGAAACATCGTCCCGGCTGCTCGCGCTGCTGGCACTCCTGCAGTCTCGACCGACCTGGACGGGATCGGAGCTGGCGGACCGACTCACGGTCACCACCCGCACCGTCCGCAACGACATCGACCGGTTGCGCGACCTCGGCTATCCCGTGGACGCGGTCCGCGGGCCCGCCGGCTACTACCAGCTCGGCGTCGGGGCGAAGCTGCCGCCGTTGCTGCTGAGCGACGAGGAGGCGGTGGCCGTCGCGATCGGCCTGCGCGCGGGCCGCGGTGTCAGCGGGATCGAGGACAGCAGCGCGCGGGCGTTGAGGAAGCTCGAGCAGGTACTTCCGCATCGGCTGCGGCGTCAGGTGAGCGCTCTGCACGAGGCGACGTCGGAGGGCCCGACGAACACCGGCAGCAACGTTCCGGACCCGGTCGTGGACTCGGCGGTGCTCGCGACGATCGCCGCGTGCATCCGGGACCACGAGCTGCTTCGCTTCGACTACACCGCCCCCGCCCGCGCGGACGAGTCGCCGCGGCGCAACGACGCGTCGGCGCCCTTCGGAGACTGGCCAGTCCTCGTCGAGCCATACCGGCTGGTGAGCTGGGAACGGCACTGGTACCTCGTTGCCCGCGGCCCGGAGACGGGCGCGTGGCACACCTACCGCGTCGACTGGATCGCGCTCCGGATGACGACCGGACGCCGGTTCACGCCGTCCGAACTGCCCGGCGGCGACTACCCGAGCTTCGTGCTGCGCGACGTCGCCCACGCCGGGTGGAAGGTACACGTGCGGATCACCGTCCACGCACCGGCGAGCGAGGTGCTCTCGCGGATCAACCCGACCGTCGGCGTGGTGGAGGCGACCGACGACTCCACCTGTGTCCTCGTGACAGGAGGAGACAGCATGGAGATCATCGCGGTCTACATCGGCATGCTCGGCTGCGACTTCACGGTCACCGAACCACCCGACCTCATCGAGCACCTCCGCGCGCTCGGCAACCGCTACCTCGGGGCCATCCAACCCCAACCCCAGGCTAGATCCTCCGAAACGCCGAGCTCCCGCCGGCGCTGACACCCCTGTGTTGTCAACCGGCCCGAGTCCAGACGCGCCGCGTCCACATCCTCGGCGTGACCGCCCGGCGGGCCATCGTTCAGGAGAACTTCGCCGCCGGCCGGCCAGGTGGCGCGGACACTATGGTCCAAGTGTCGTAGACGAGGCCGGCTGGGACGCGGTCGACGCGCTCGTCCGGTTCCTCGGCGACACTCCCACACGATCGAGGTGCCCAACGATGTCGGCGCCGCGCGGTCGGCGATCGTGGGTCAGATTTGGGGCCGACGGCGGCGGAGCCCAAGTGCGACGACGACGGCGGCGATCAGGACGATCACGGAGGTAGCGCGGTAGCCGGCTGCCATGGCGTCTGTGAAGGCATTGACGGCTTGGGTGTAGATCGTTGGTCCGAGCTGTTGTGCGGCGCCGAGTGTCTGGGAGGTGGAGTCGGCGTGTTCTTGCAGGGAGGTCGGCAGGTTGTTGGCGAAGTGGCTGGTGAGGATGGTGCCGACGACGGCGACTCCGAGGGCGGCGCCGATTTCGCGGGTAGCGCTGTTGAGTCCGGATCCCATGCCGGCGCGGGCTGGTGGGAGCGAGGTCATGATGCCTGTGGAGAGGGTTGGCACGCTGAGTCCCATGCCGGTTGAGATGGCCAGGAGCGCCAGGCCGTAGGGCGGGTAGGGAGTTGCGGAGGTGACGTAGGACAGCGCCGCGAGACCGGCGGCGAGGAGGATCATGCCGCCGGTGACGACAGTGCGGGTGCCGATTCGTCTGGCGATGGCGACGCTGCGGCGACTGATGGCGATCATGCCGATGGGGAGCGGCAGGATGGCCAGGCCGGTGACCAATGGGGAGTATCCCTTGGCGTACTGGAGGTATTGGGCGTTGACGAAGAACAGCGCGAACAGGCCGAAGAAGACGGCTGCGACGCCGATCGTCCCGGTCCGTAGCTTGGCGATGGCGAAGACCCGCGGATCGAGGAGCGGGTGCGTGCCTCGCAGGGCGTGAGTGAGGAACAGCGCGAACAGCAGCGTCGCGGCGGCGAATGAGCCGAGTACGAGCGCAGAGGTCCAGCCGTGGTCCGGGCCTTCGATGATGCCGAAGAGGAGCGCGAAGACGGTCGCGGTGAGAAGGGCCGTACCGACCAGGTCGAGGCTGGCGCGGTGCCGTTCACCGCGCGGCGCGACGCGCACCACCGCGACAGCGAGCAGCAATGCGAGTGGTCCGATGACCAGGAACAGTCCCTGCCAGGGCAGCCATTGCAGGACGAGGCCGCCGCCGAGGGTGCCGAGGGCGCCGGCGGCGCCGGTGGCAGCGGTCCAGGTCGCGATGGCGTGGGGTTTGCGTTCGGGCGGCGTGACCTGCATGAGCAGCGACAAGGTGGCCGGCATGACCAGGGCAGCGCCGAGCCCAGTCACCACCCGCCCGGCCAGCAGCATCGTGACATTCGGCGCAGCAGCCGAGAACAAGCAGCCGACCGCGAAGACTCCCAGTCCGGCGAGGAGCACGCCCTTGCGACCGATCCGGTCACCGAGCGCTCCGGCAGGGATGAGGAGGCAGCCGAACACCAGAATGTAGGCGTCGACGATCCACAACAGTTCCGTGGAGTTCGGGTGCAGGTCGCTGCCCGACAACTTCGGCAGGGCCAGGTTGATCGCGGCGACCATCGCGACCACCACCACCACACACGACGACATCAGCGCGGGCATCGCCCGCGACGGCGCCGAGCGCGCGGCGTCGGGAGTGTCGACAGACATCACAAAGGACTCCTTGGTCAGGCCAGGGCCACGCAGCGGTGGGCGTGGGAATCAGGCGGCCTGCCAAGAGGGCAGGCCGCCGCTCCGTGGGACGGACGGAGACAGGGAGGGTTCTAAAGTCCGTGCCGGCGATCGCCGAGCACGGTCTGGGAGACGCGGGCCTCCATCGCGGCGGAGAACACGCCACCAGCGGCGTAGTGGTCCTCCACCGCGCGTTCGACGTCCTCCTGTACCAGGTCGGCGTTGATGGCGATCGCCGCCGCAGACCCGGCGCCGGCCGAGGTAATCACCTGGGCACGCGGATCGACCACGTTGCCGGCGGCCCACACACCGAAGGTGTTGGTCCGGCCGGTGGCATCGACGGCGGCGAAGCCGGCCGCATTGACCTCGCAGCCCAGACCGGCCAGCAGACCATCGGCGTGCGGCAGGTTGCCGGGCCGGACGAACACCGCCGTCCGCGCAATCACCCGACCATCGACCAGCTCGACACCGACCAACCGGTCGGCCTCGACCACCAGCCGCGCGGCCTCACCGCTCACGACCCGAATCCCGCGTGCCTCCAACTGGACGCGTTCGGCTGAGGTCAGGTTGCAGGTGTGGACGAAGAAGACCACATCGTCGGACCACTGCCGCACCAGTTGCGCGTGCTGTACAGACCCGGGCTGGGTGCCCAGCACCCCGATGGGCTGGTCCCGGACCTCCCACCCGTGGCAGTACGGGCAGTGCAAGAGATCCCGGCCCCACCGCTCGCGGACTCCGGGGATCGGCGGCAGTTCGTCGCGGACACCGGTCGCGACCAGGATCCGCCGCGCCTTGAACACCCGGCCGCCGGCCAGGCGAACGAAGAACCCGGCGTCGATCCCCACCACCCGATCCTTGACCAACTCCACGCCGTAGTAGGTCACCTCGGCCCGTCCCGCGGCCAACAGGTCGGCCGGCGGCACTCCGTCGCGGGACAGGAACCCCTGCATGCGGGCCGCGGGAGCGTTGCGTGGCGCTCCGGCATCGATCACGGCGACCCGGCGCCGCGCCCGGCCCAGCACCAGCGCCGCACTCAAGCCGGCCGCTCCGCCGCCGACCACCACCACGTCATAGACCGTTGTCTCCATAGCGATCACCTCCACCCCGAGGGTTCGCCTACGGCTCGGATTTGACAACTTCTGTTGCCATTTCCGGGAACGCGTACTGGACTGGCTGGTATGGAGAACTCGCCAGCAATCACGGCCGCGCTGGCCGAAGTCGGTCCCCGCCTCAAGCGGGCGCGAGCCCAACGGGGCATCACCTTGACCGAACTGGCCGCGGCGACCGGGATCTCCAAGAGCACTCTGTCCCGGCTGGAAGCCGGCCAACGCCGGCCCAGCCTGGAACTGCTCCTACCGATCGCGCAAGCCCATCAGGTACCCCTGGACGAGTTGGTCGGCGCGCCCGAGGTCGGCGACCCCCGAGTCCGGTTCACTCCACGGCACCGCCACGGCCGCATCGTCGTCCCGCTCACCCGGCAACCAGGCGGCCCGCATGCCTGGAAAGTGATCATCCCGCCCGAACCGATCGAACCCGAACTTCGCACCCACGAGGGCCACGAATGGCTCTACGTGCTGTCCGGACACATGCGACTGATCCTGGCCGACCACGACATCACCATGGGCCCCGGCGAAGTCGCCGAGTTCGACACCCGGCTGCCGCACTGGTTCGGACCCGCAGGCGATGCGCCCGTCGAAATCCTCAGCCTGTTCGGCCCGCAAGGCGAACGCATCCACGTCCGCGCCACCCATCGCAAGATCGACAACGTGCGACCACCGTCAACCAATCGCAGCCGTACTGGTGGTCGCCGCACCATGTAGCGCACGAGCCTGCCGGAAGCACCGACGATGCAGACCCGCCTCATCGTCACGTCTGCGCCGGGCGCCGCGCCGCGACACCCTTCGTCAGCAGCCACATCGTCAGGCCGAGCTCACCAACGACAGCGGGGCAAGAAGGACCGCGCTCGCCGGACCGCCGTAGTCCGTGACAAGCAGGCCGGCGAGGCTGTCGACGGCGTAGCCGACGCCTGCGGCGACAAGCACGACGGCGAGCGCGCGCGGGACATACCGCGACCGGTACAGCAGCAGACCCGAGCGCGATCAGATGGACACCGAAGACGACGAGTGCCAACTGGAAGACGGCGTCGCGTCGGCGCGCGACCTCGACCCGCGCGGCCCTTGCCCGCCGCCCCTGGGCGATCGGCCTCATGGACTCGCGGACCAACCCGGCCCCGCCACCCTCCGCCACCACGACGCGTTGATCGGGAACCTACGCGGCGCAGGCTTCTCCCTTGCGAGCGCCGCCTCCGCGATCGCCGTTCTGGACAGCTACATCTACGGTTTCGCGCTCCAGGCACTCAGCCTGCCGTTCGAGACTCCCGCCGAGGTCGAGAACGTCGCTGCGCCGATGCTGAGCCAACTGACCGCGGACTATCCCCATCTCACTGAGATGATCAGTGGACCACGCCCTCAGGCCCGGCTACTCCTTCGAGCACGAGTTCGAGATCGGACTCGACCTGATCCTGGGTGTCCTCGACCTCGGCGCCAACGTCATCAAGGTGGAGCCGCCCGAGGGAGAGGCGACGCCACCGGCCGCCCAGGAACAACCGGGCACGCCATCATCCGCATCGACGCGGACCGGATCATCAGCTGGGGACTCGATCAACCCGATCAGCTAGAAAAAAGCAGGCGCGCCTTTCCCGCCGGGCGCAGCGCACGACCACACCACAACTGATGTTCCAGAACATTCCAATTCGCCCAGAACGGACAAGGGAAAGGGATGGCACGCCGTAGCTGCGCATGACACCGCGACGAGACCCCGTCCGGCGGAACGCAGCCCCGCTCCCCGCCCGAAGCGGACAGGACTGGGTCGTGCTGGCTGGACCGGTCCCGGGTGTGATCGACGCCCTCGGGGGTTCGAGCTCGACACACGAGCAGTCCCTCGATCTGACCGATGAGCACAGCCGCAAGCTCGGCGTCCAGGCCAGTGTCAACGCCAGCCTGTCCCAGCTCCCTGAGGCCAGTCAACGCCGCTACCTGGAATGAGCTGGACGGGGCAGACCTCAGGAACGCACTCCTGGTCCAGGCGAGTGGCGTGTGCGCGATCGCTCCCTGCACAATTGGGGGACCGCTGATGGTCAGCGCCTCCCGACGCCCGCAAGGAGCACCTCATCACCGGCATCGTCGTCCCCGAAGCGGACGGACCCACCGTCGTCGGGGGCCGTGCCGTCGGAGGCGGTGCCGTCGGGCGGTCACCGCTTGTGGTTCTCGTGCATGGAGCGCGCGACCAGGCGTCGAGCTTCGACCGCGTCGCCGAGGCCTTGGGCGGAATAGACGTCATCTCGTACGACCGCCGCGGCTGGGGCGAGAGTCCGGCCTGGGATGGCGCGCACGCCGGAATCGCCGGTCACACCGACGATCTCCTTGCCATTGTCGGGGATCGGCCCGCGACGGTCGTCGGGCACAGTTGGGGCGGCCACGTCGCGGTGGCGGCGGCCATTCGCCGGCCCGACCTCATCATGTCCGTCGGCCTCTGGGAGACGGCCATCCAGTGGGCGCCCTGGTGGCCGGTGGAGCATCGGCAACTCATCATCGACGCGGTCGAGCGGGTGAAAAGGAAGCCGCCGGGAACGCCCCAACAAGACCGCGAGAGAACGCTGTTCGTGGCGGAGGCGACGGAGATGATGTCCCCGCCGTACGACTTGGCCCGCCTGAAGGTCGGGTGCATCGCGGGCTATGGGACGGGCCCCTATCCCCTTTTCGGACCCGGCGTGCGAGCCTTCGCCGAACTCATGGGGGTCGAGTTGTTCGAGCTGCCCGACGCCACCCATATGGCCCATCGCGAGAATCCGGAAGATTTCGCGCGGTTCGTGCGGCGTGCGATCGCGCTGGGCCAGCCGACCGGAGCTTCCTGACTGCCGCGGCGTCCCGCCAGCATTCGCCTGGGTAGGTTCCAGGCCAACGTCGCCGTGTCACGTACGGTTCAGCAGTCCTTTGATCACATGGAAGGATCGTCGTCTTTGCGTTGCGCTGGGTTGTCTGGCGATCTGGTCAGGTCTCCAGGTCAGTGGGGATACCGATGGGCAGCCAGCGGATGCGGTCGCGGACGTCCGGCGGCGCGTCCGCGAACTCGCGTTCGATGACGGTCCGGGGTTGCTGGAAGTGCTTCCATCCCTCGTAGTGCACGGGTACGGCGGTGTGCGGTCGCACGGCGCCGAGCAGGTCGACGGCGTCGCGGGCGGTCATGGTGTAGCGCAGCGGCCCGGTGACCGGGAAGCGCACACCGCCGAGGTGCACCAGCGCTAGCCCGACCGGCAGCCGGTCGGCGACCTGCCGGACGCCTCCGTAGAGGACGGTGTCGCCGGAGATCCACAACACACCGTGCCGCTGTCCGTCCCAGCGCAGGGCGAAGCCGACGACGTCGCCGACGATGGGGTGGCTTAGCGGCGGTCCGTGCCGGCAGGGGGTGGCGGTGACCTCGATGGACGGTCGGCCTTGACCCTCCAATGTGGTCGATGCCCATGGGCTCAGCCCTCGCGCACCGCCGCCGAGCCGCGCCGCCCCGGACACCGTGGTGACGACCGTGCCCGCCGAAGGCAGGAGCTTCCGACCGGCATCGTCGAGGTTGTCGCCGTGGTGGTCGTGGGTGAGCAGCACCGCGTCGATGGGCCCGAGCGCGTCGGCCGGGATGGCCGGGTCGGCCAGCTTGCGGGACGAGGTCCCCCAGCCGAACGCGTACGTGCGTCCGGCCGGGTCGAACGTCGGATCGGTCAGCAGCCGCCAGCCCGCGAACTCGATGAGCACGGTCGGTCCGCCGATGTGGGTGACACGGACAGGGCTCATGACCGTGCGTGCCGCAGGGCCCAGTCGAGGACGTAGTCGGCGATCTCCTCCCAGCCCTTCTGGGCGGGCAGCAGGTGCGCGTACCCGTCGTACTCCTTGATCTCGGTGATGGTGTTGGACTTGTAGTGCTTGGCGTTCGACTGCTGGATGGCCGGCGGCATGATGTGGTCCTCGCTGCCGGAGATGAACAGCAGCGGTGCGCGGTCGTCGTTGTGGTAGTTGACCCAGGTGTCCTGGTGGCCGGGCTGGAAGTTGGCCAGGACGCTGCCCCAGAGGATCCCGCCGTTGGCGGGGATGTGGTAGCGCTCGTAGAGGGCGCGGGACTCCTCCTCGGTGAACGTGTTGGTGAACGCGTACGTCCACTGCTCGAGCGAGAGCCCGACGGACTTGTGCCGGTTGGCCGGGCTCTTGAGCACCGGGAACGTGGACTTCACCTGGGACAGCGGCGTAACTCGGACACCCTCGGTGGGCGCCGAGTTGAGCGCGACGCCCGCGGCGCCGCGGCCGTGGTCGAGCAGGACCTGGGTGAACGCGCCACCGGCCGAGTGACCCATGATGATCGGCGCTCGGTCAAGGCCGTCGATGATCCCTTCGATCTTCTCGATGATCGCGGGAACGGTGACGTCAACGATGATCTCCGGGTCGGCCCGCAGGGCCTCCACCTCCACCTCGAAGCCCGGGTATCCCGGGGCGATCACCCGGTACCCCTTCGCCTCGTAGTGCGTGATCCAGTGCTCCCAGCTGCGCGGTGTCACCCAGAAGCCGTGGACGAGAACGATCGTGTCGGGCGTGGTCATGGGTTCCCCTAGGGTGTGCCAAGGAAGGCGAGCAGGTCTTCAGAGAGGTGCTGCTTGTGGGTGTCGGCGATGCCGTGCGGCGCGCCGGGGTACACGGTGAGCGTCGCGTCCTTGATCCGGTCGGCGGACGCCTTTCCGCCGACCTCGAACGGGAAGCCGGTCTCGGACTCCACCCCGGCGACCCGGATGACCCGGATGACCCGGAGGTCGGTGGCGGCGCCGGCGGCGTGCTCGAGCAGCGCGGTCTTGCCGATGCCGGCGTCACCTTGGAGCAGAGAACGCCGCTGAGCCCCGACGCGTACGGCCACGACGAGTTCATCGAGGCGTTCGCGCTCCTTCATCCGCCCCCTGAGCACGGCTCCCCCTCGGTAACACTTCGATGGGAACCCTAGGAGCGGAGCGCGCCGGTGACGGGGCTGTGCGTGCACCGTTGTCGGCTCACCGTGCACACCAGGCGGCGCACATGGGATTTGTTCTCGACACAGCGGACCTGCCGCCGGGCGAGCGGATCGACGCGGTCTACGCGGCGATGATGGCGGCGTCCGTCCCGTCGTACGTGACCCACGAGAACCCGGACGGCGATATCCGCACTCGCCTTGAGCTCTGGGACCTCGGCGCCGCCAACATCTTCACCGCCCGATCCTCCGGCCTCCGGCTGCTCCGCACGGCGAAGCAGGCCAAGCAGGACGCCGCGCCCGTGGTCGCGCTCTCCGTCCAACTACTCGCAGACGGCCACCACGAGCAGCTCGGCCACCGGCAGATCGTGCGGCCCGGTGCGCTGATGATGGTCGACCTTTCGTCGTCGTACGACTTCTCCTGGACCGGCGTGGGCGGCGCCGGCTGCATCCAGATTCCGTTCGACCAGGTCGGCCTCCCAGTAGACGTCATCCGCCGCGCGGCGGCCAACCTGCGCTGCAGCCCGCTGTACGGCCTGGTAACCGACCACGTCGCCCACCTGGTCCGGGACGCCCCCAGCCTCAGCGCCGACCCGGCCGCCTCCACGCTCGGCCGCGGCAGCATCGAGCTGGCCCGCGCCCTCCTGGCATCCGCCGCGCACGCCGAGCCGCACGCCCGCGCCGTGCTCGCCGAAACGCTGCTCACCCAGATCCGCGCCTACTGCCGCCAGCACCTTGCCGACTCCGACCTGCGGCCGGCCGTCATCGCGGCCACCCACAACATCTCCCTGCGCTACCTGTACAAGATCTGCGCCCAGGCCGACTTCAGCCTCGAACAGTGGATCATCGGCGAGCGGCTGCGGGGCGCCCGAGAGGAACTGATGCGGCCGGAGAGCCGCCACCGCACGATCGCGATGGTCGCCCGACGCTGGGGCTTCAGCGACCCCACCCACTTCACCCGCCGGTTCCGCGGCACGTACGGCCTCACCCCGCGCGAGTGGCAGCGCATTTCCGCGGAACAGCACCGAGCCGCGAGCGGGCAAAGCTCCGAGTAGAGTCCTGCTCTGACCTTTTGCCCTGGAACCGGCTGCCCTGATCAACGCCAACGGCGAACTCCAACCGCACACCCGCTGACGGTCGAGAAGAGCGGTCAGGCGGACTGGCCGCGGGCAGCCTCCCCGGTCTCAGGGCCTCCACAAGTAGGGGGTCGTCGTACTCACCTTGACCAGGCCTGAGCGCTCGAGGATCGGCCGGGAGTACTCGGTCGAGTCGCTGTGGATGAGTGTCTTGCCAAGGGCCAGCGCGGATCGGGCGCGGGCGGCCGTCAGCGCACGATAGATGCCGCGGCCGCGCCATTCCTCGAGCGTGGCGCCGCCCCAGATCCCCGCGAAGTCGCTGTCCGCGACTGGTTCGAGCCGGCCGGCGCTGACGATCCGTCCCTCGGATTCTGCAACCCACAGCTCCATCCCGTCGCCGCGCGCCAGCCTGCGCAGCAGCACGTCGGCCATCTCGTCGGAGACGGGCTCACCGAAGGTCTTGTCCTGCATCGCGCTCATGGCGCGAACGTCCCGCTCCTCGCTGATCCGCCGCAGCGTGACGCCGTCGGGCAACGGCACGTCAGCCACCAGGGTCGCGACCTCGCCGATCATGATCGACTCGGGCTCGTCAGGGCTGAACCCGTGGGCGACCAGGGATTCGGGCAGGCCGGGTGCCCGGTCGTGACCGCGCGTCTTCCACTCCACCCTCTTGATCGAGGTGTCGGCCCGATAGTGCGCCAGTGCCGCCGACACCAGCCCGCTGATCTCGTGCGCGTTCGCGTCACCGAGGTCGCGGTAGGTGACGAAGCCCCGCCCGCCGGCGAACGTCACCAGGCGGAGCGGCCCAAGCCGGGTGACCGAGACCGCGCCCGGCGTCTCGGCATCGGTACGTAACTGCTCGTCGTAGGCCCGGAGGAGCTCGGCTTTATCCAACACTCCCGTCATCCTCATGACCTGCTGCAGAACCGGCAACTCGATTTCGCATCGAGGTGATACTCAGCGCGCTTACCGCCGACTACAACCCCGCCTCGGTGAACACCGCGGCCGGCGTCTACCACCGGCAGGGCCTCACCTGCGTGGCGTGCCGCCGCGACGCGTCCGTCCGATTCTCCGACGGCCTCGACATCGTCGAGGCCGGCCCGAGCGACGCGCCTCTGGCGTCCCGACACGGCCGGCCCGCCCAGCCAGGAGGCGGAGGCCAGCGGCAACGTCCTGACCCGCACACCCGACTGGCGGCACGCGGCTACGGGCGCCAGGCGGTCGAGTGCAGCCACGCCGCCAGCGTCATGGCCTTCGGGTGCAGGGCGCGCAGGGCCGGCAGGTCGGGGCGTTCCATCGCGCCGGAATCGAACCAGTCGAACATCTTCGCGACCTCCTCGTCGAAGGCACGCAGCTGCTCGAGCGGGGTCTGGTGGAAACGTGCCGGAATCCCGGCCGCTTCGCCGAACCGTTCGGCCATTCCCGCGGCGGAGAGGTCGTCGCCCGCGATCACGAGGGTCTGACCGATAAACGTCTCGGGCTGGTCGAACGCCAATGCCGCAAACTCGCCGATATCGGGGATCGAGATCAGCGGCAGCTGGCTGGTCGGGCGCAGGGCCAGGGCGACGATCAGCCCGCCGTCGGCCAGGACGGGCCGGGTGACGGTCGTGAAGTTCTCCATGAAGAACACCGGCCGAAGCACGGTGGCCGGCAGGCCAAGACCCCGGATATGCGCTTCGATGCGCCCCTTGCTCTCCAGGTGGGGAATTCCGGTGTTCTGGTCGGCGCCGGCGACCGAGCTGTACACGAAGTGCGCGACGCCGGCTTCCGCCGCGAGGTCGGCGACGGCCTTTCCGCGCCGTACCTCGGCCTCGACATCCTCCAGGCTCACGGTGCCCGAGGTCACGCTGGTCAGCATCAGGAAGACGCCGCCCACGCCGCCCATGGCCGCGCGCATCGATGCCAGGTCGTCCAGATCGCCGGCGACGAGCCGCGCCCCCGCCGCGCGTAGTTCCCGCGCGGCGGGCCGGTCGGGGTCACGTACCAGCGCGTGCACAGTCCGCCCGCGCCCCAGCAGCGCCCGGGCCACCGCGCCGCCCTGCTGGCCGGTCGCGCCGATGACAAGAACCGATTCTTTGTGATCATCCATGGAACGTCACGCTAGCGACGGTCACGGCCGACAACCTGGTGGCAATGTTGCTACTCAGGACAGGCCCGCCGGGGCATTGGGTGCCGCCCAGCCCGGCTGGCCTCCTCGATAGAAGGGTTGTCCGCCGCACGTCGAGCAGGCTGTGTTCTTGCGACGTTCTTACGACCGCGAGCGCGCTCAACGATCAGGCGGCGGGGCCGGTTGGACGAGGCCGTGGTCGAAGGCGAAGACGACGGCGGCGGCCCGGTCGCGCAGGCTGAGCTTGGCGAAGAGGTGGCCGATGTGGGTCTTGACGGTTCCCTCGCCGAGGACGAGCTCGCGGGCGATCTCCTGGTTGGTCGCGCCGCGGCCGATCAGCGCCAGGACCTGCCGCTCACGGGCGGTCAGGACGTTCAGCGCGGCACCCTGGACCGGGACGAGGCCGGGGGCAGCCCGGTAGGTGGTGAGCACGTGCCCGGTCACGGCCGGGTCGAGCCACGCGCCGCCGGCCGCGACGGTGCGCACCGCGCGCTGCAGGTCCTCGGCGGGCACGCCCTTGAGCAGGAAACCGGACGCGCCGGCGCGCAGCGCCGCCGCCAGGATCTCCTCGTCCTCGAACGTGGTCAGCACCAGGACGGGCGGCGGGTCGGCGAGCCGGCGCAGCGCCGCCGTGGCGGCGACACCGTCCACGACCGGCATCCGGACGTCCATCAGCACTACGTCCGGTCTGCAATGAGCGACGGCCGCGGCCACGCCCGCGCCGTCCGAGCACTCACCAACGATCTCGAAGCCGAACCTGGCCCGCAGGATGCCCTTCAGACCCACCCGGACGAGTTCCTGGTCGTCGACGAGCAGCACTCGGATCATGGCGTGGCCAGCGCGTCTGCCGTGGCCGGCGACGCCGTCGGCCGAGCCGCCGCTGGCCTGGACGACGCCAGTTCGGGCGCCGCAGGCTTGGACGATGCCAGTTCGGGCGCCGCAGGCTTGGACGATGCCGGTTCGGCCGTCGGCTCTGCCGGCTCCGGCCCCGGCCCGGGCTCCAGTGGCGTCGGCGACGCTGGCTCCGCCGGCTTCGAGCGTGGCCGCGATGGCGCCCGCGAGGACGTCGTTGACCGCGTCGGCGCTGGCACGGCGACCTGACCGCCGGTGCCAGCCGGCAGTGGGATCTCGGCATGTACTCGCCAGCCGGAGCCGCCCGGCCCGGCGGCGCAGGTGCCGCCGAGCGCCTCTGCCCGCTGCCGCATCCCGACCAGGCCCAGCCCGCCGCGGGCGCCCGCGACGCGGGTCGTCATGGCCTGCGTCATCGCCGCCGCGGCCGTGGTGGTGCCCGTGGCGGCTGCCGCGGCGGCGGTATCGCTGACCAGCGTGGTGTCGCGGACAGGCGGGTGAGTGTCGATGGTGAGTGACAACCGGCCGTGGGTGACGGCCAGCCGGGCCGTTGACGCGGCGCCGGGCGCGTGCCGGACGCTGTTCGTCAGCGCCTCCTGCAGGATGCGGTAGACGGCCAGCCCGGTGGTGCTCGGCAGGCCCGCAAGGTCGCCGGTGACTTCCAGGGCCACCGGCGCCCCGGCGGCGCGGTACCCCTCGACCAGGTCAGGAATCCCGGTGGCGTCGGGCAGCGGGACGTGCGATGGGCCGGTGGCACGGTCACGCATCAGCCCGACCACCTGGCGCACCTCGGTGAGGGCGGCCCGGCCGAGCCGCTCGGCCTCCGCCAGCGCGCGGGCCGCCTCCGCCGGGTCCTCCTCGACGGCGAGACGGGCGCTGGAGATGTGCAGCAGGGAGACGGTCAGCGAGTGCGCCACGACGTCGTGCACCTCGCGGGCGATCCGGTTGCGTTCCTCGGCGACCGCCCGTTCGGCCAGCCCGGCCTGAGCCTGCCGCAGTTGCTCGGCGAGGGTGTGCTCGCGGCGAGCGAGCCAGCAGCAGAAGGTCGCGAAGGTGGTGCCGGCGGCCCACGCGCCCCACCCAGGGTCGGGGGAGGTCAGTGCCTGCACCCCGAACAGCGCGAGGGCGCCGGCCCAGAACGGCAGCCAGACCGCCGGTGCCGCGATGGCCACCAGCCAGCCCGCGAGGACCACCAGCGCGAACCAGCCAACATTCGACGAGGAGCCGGCGCAGACCACGGCCGCGCCGGCGGCGGCGGCGACCGCCGCCGCCGGCGCGCGCAGCCGGTGGCCGGGCCGCACGAGCAGCACGGCGACGACGGCGATCCCGGCCGCCACGAGCCGCGCGGCGTCGGCCCCGCGCCAGCCAACCCCCTGCCAGGCCACCCCGACGAGCGTGAACAGCGCGAAGGCGACCGGCGGTCCCCACCGGGCGGCCCACGGGCCCAGCGCGTTCATGGGGCGCATGGTACGGCGATCGCCAGCCGGAATCAGGCTCACGGCAAACTACCGCGAGGTCAGCGAGCTGCGGCGGGCGGAGACAGCCAGGGCGACCAGCGCCAGCGCGACGACGGCCACGAGCGGGCCGGTGGCGTCGCCGATGCCGAGCCACGGCTCGCGCACCGCTTTCGTAACCAGGGTCAGCGGCAGCGGGCCGGCGATCACGCGCAGCGCCGAGCCCATCACGGCCGGCGGTGGCCCGCCGGCGCCGAGCAGGAACGACGGGAAGAAGAGCAGCAGCCCCACCGCCTGCGCCGAGCGGGCCGAGGGCAGCAGCGTGCCCAGCAGGACGCCGATGCTGACGAAGGCGACCGCGCCGGCGGCCAGCCCGACGGCCACCCGCCACCAGCTGTGCGGGGTCGGCACGCCATAGACAGGGGCGGCGACGGCCAGCAGCACGGCACCGGCCAGCGCGATGGCCACGAGCCCGGCAACCAGCTGCGCGGCGGCGAACGACCAGCGGCTGAAGCCGGCGGCGGCGAACCGGCGCAGCACCCCGCGCTCCCGGTAGGACGCGATGTGCACCGGCAGCATGACCAGCCCGGCGGCGGCGATCACGACCGTCAGATAGGACGCGACATACCAGTGCGCCGGATCCGTCCCGCCGAAATCCTCGTCCGGCGAGCGTCCGAACGAGCCGCCGATGATCAGCATTGTTACGACCGGGAAGGCGAACACGAAGAACATCGTCATCGGGTCACGGACGGTCAGCCGCAGCTCGGCGCGGATCAGCCGGCGCACGGCCCCGCGCCCGGCCGCCTCGCCGGCGTCCGTCGCCGTGGCTGTACCCGCCGTCGCCGTCGTGGTGGTGGTCGGTGCGGTGGCTGGCGTCGTCACCGCGTCGGTGGCGGTGGCGAGCGAGGGCTCCATGGTGGCGGTCATTGCTGGGCTCCGATCAGTTCCGCGGTGAAGGGGCCGGCATGGTAGGCGGGAGTGGCTGACGTGGCGGTCGGTGCGGTGGTGGAGGTGTCGTCGTCGCGCAGCAGTCGGAGCAGCGCGGCCTCGAGATCGGGCAGTTCCACCCGCAGATCGGCGGGGATCCGGCCGCGGCGCACGAGCTCGGCGCCGACGTGGGCGATCACCGGCCGGTCGCCGTGCACCCGGACCTGGTCGCCATGCACCGAGACGTCCCGAACGCCCGGCAGCGCGCGCATGGCCCGAACCAGCTCGCCGGCCTCGCCCGCGTCGCCGATCCCGCTCGCGTCGCCGCGGTCGCCCGGCGGCCAGCCGAACTGGACCCGCGCCCAGCCCGCGTGTCGGTCCACCAGCCGCGCGGGCGGCCCGGCGTCCAGCACCCGCCCGCGGCGCATGGCCACCACCCGGTCGCACAGCGCCTCGGCCTCGTCGAGCTCGTGGGTCACCAGCAGCACGGTGGTGCCCTCGTCGCGTAGCTGCCGGACCGCCGACCACACGCCGCGCCGGGCGGCCGGGTCCAGACCCTGGGTGAGCTCGTCCAGGATCACCAGCCGCGGCCGGTTCAGCAGTGCCAGGACCAGGAACAGCCGCTGTCGTTCGCCGCCGCTGAGCGAGGCGAACGCCGATCGGCGGCGCTCCGCCAGCCCGAACTGGTCAAGCAGCTCGCCGGCCGGCCGGGCGCGGCCGGTGGCGAACAGTTCGACCGCCTCGTGCACCCGGAGCCGGTCGGGCAGCGCCGAGTCCTGCAGCTGGCTGCCGACCCAGCGGCGGACCCGGTCCGCGTGGCGCACCGGGTCCAGGCCGAGAACCCGTACCGTCCCGGCATCCGGGCGCCGCAGCCCCTGGACGCACTCCACCGTCGTGGTCTTGCCGGCACCGTTGGCGCCGATCAGACCGACCACCTCGCCGGCCGCCACATCGAGATCCACGTCGTCGACGACGACCCGCTCGCCGTAAGCCTTGCGCAGGCCGCGCACCATCACCACTGGAAGATCTGTCATGCCGCCAATGGTTCGCCGCTGCGGCCACCGGCACATCGACCCACGGGCAGAACCGCGGCTCTGCCCACGGGCAGAAAACCAGGCCACGGCTCTCCCGTCCCCGAGGGAGGGCCATCGCCCGCGGGCGGGCTCCTGGAGTCTCTGGTGGCCGGGCCGGCGTTCCGGCGCTGGGGAGCGACCCGGCTGCTCGCCGTTGGCTGCGTCGACACGGTGCTGCTGGTGCTGCTGGTGCTGCCGGTGCTGCCGGTGCTGCCGGTCGCGCTCGGCGCCGGCGCCCTCCCATTGCGGCCGGCGCTGTCGCCGCGGGCGCCGGCGCAGGCGTGCCGAGGCGCCTCCGTGGGTGGGGTGCCCCCGGACCCACGGAGGCGCTTTCCGGCCGAGGTCAGCTAGACGTCGCGACCAACCCGGTAGGTGAGGTGGACGAGATTGTCACCGATGGTCCGGGCCTGGACGAGGCGCAGGCCTTTCTGGTCGCCGGTCTCACCGAAGAGACGCTCGCCGGCCCCGAGCACCACCGGGAAGACGGACAGCCGCAGCTCGTCGACCAGGTCGTGCTCGATCAGCGTGCGCCCGAGCTGATAGCTGGCGTAGACGAGGATCTCCCCGTCCAGCGCATCCTTCAGCTTCGAGACCTGGTCCACCACGTCGCCCCCGAGGACGGTCGCGTTGCTCCACCTGGGCTCGTCGACGGTCGAGGACACGACGTACTTGGGCAGGCCGTTCAGCCGGTCGGCGAAGTCGCCGCTGCGCGACAGCCACCGCGCGGCGAACCACTCGTCACTGCGCCGACCGAGCAGAAGGGCCTCGGCGCCCAGCGCCTCCTCGAACGAGATCGTGAACCACGCATCGAGGTCCTTGCCCCCGAACTGGTTGAACCAGCCGCCCAGCCGGAAGCCCTCCTGGCCGTCCGGGTCCTGGACGACTCCGTCCAGTGAGGCGTTCGTGCTGATAATGATCTTTCCCATCGCGTCTCTCCGGTGTCGGGTTGTGTTGTCACCTGCCACCGATGTAGACACCGCGACGTCGAAAAGGGGGCGTCGGCGGGCCGCCCCCTTTGCCCCCGGGCCGGTGTCCATACAGGCGAGCGACGAGACGCGAAGGGAAGTGATCCGAGGGTGTTGGATGTGGCCGCCGACTTGATCTCCAGAGCGCGGGCCGGGGACGGCGACGCGTTCCGGCAGCTGACCGAGCCGTACCGCCGGGAGCTGCTGGTGCACTGCTACCGGATGCTCGGGTCGTTCCAGGACGCCGAGGACGTCCTGCAGGACGCGCTGCTGGCCGCCTGGCAAGGCTTCGCCGGGTTCGAAGGACGCGCCTCGCCGCGAACCTGGCTCTACCGGATCGCGACGAACCGGTGCCTCAACGCGCGCAGGTCGGCCAGCCGACGCCTGGCCAAGGAGTGGGACGTGCCCAATGTCGGACCGCCCGAGCCGACCCGGCTCGGCGAAGTCGTATGGCTCGAGCCAATGCCCGACGCCCTGTTCGAGAGCGCGGTCGACGCGCCGCTGGGCCCGGAGGCCTGCTACGAGCAGAACGAAGCCATCTCTTTGGCCTTCGTGACCGCCCTTCAGGTCCTGCCGCCCCGTCAGCTCGCCGTGCTCATCCTGCGCGACGTCCTCGGATTCCACGCGAACGAGGTGGCCGAGATGCTCGACTCGAGCGTCGAATCGGTCAAGAGCGCGCTCAAGCGCGCTCGCGCCGGCCTGGAGCAGCGACGGATGGCTAACGACGACCGCGAACCACCGCCCGCCTCCGACTCCCCCGCCGAGAACGCGATCGTGGCGAAATTCGCGCAGGCGTGGGAATCCGCCGATCTCGACGCGCTGGTGGACCTTCTGACCGACGACGTGTTCATGTCGATGCCGCCGATGCCCTTCGAGTACGAGGGCCGAGACGTCGTGGCCCGCTTCTGCGCCAGTATTTTCAGCGCGGGTCGCCGGTTCGACCTCGTCCCGACGCGAGCCAACGGTCAGCCAGCGTTCGGAGCCTACCTGCGCTCTCCCAACGGCATCAGCCACGGGACCGGCCTCTACCTCCTCACCCTCACCGGCGATCGGATCTGCGCCCTGACCCGCTTCGACAACAGCGTGCTCCCGTCGTTCGGGCTACGGCGATCGATCCCCAGCCGATAGCCGGCATCCCAACGATCGACTTCCGCACTGACGACGCTCGGCCGGGTCGGGCGCTGAACCGAGCGCGGCGCGCGTTGCCACGGGACGGCGGGAGACCAAGGCGGCTCCGGAGCACCAGGGGGCGACTGCCGCCTCAGGACACCGGTCCAGGCGCCGCGCGCAAACGCCTTCGCCGAACGCTGGCTCCGCCGGTCGGGTCGAGCGACCCGGGGGCGCGCAGCCGCACCATGATCGGCTGCGCGCGGGAATGCCGTGCGACTCGGTCACACGCACGTGTCGTATGGGTGTGACCGAGTCTGGTCAGCGGGCGCGGCGTGCGCTGAACGTCGCGGCGCTGTGGGTCGGTCGCGACCTGGGTCGCTCGGCGGTCGACGGGGCGGCCTCGTGATCGGGTGAGTTGGTACGAGCCGTGGCCATCGGCGGTCGAGACGCCGTGGCCCGCCCGGCGCGGTGGCCGTGGTTGCCGGCGGGGCGGCGTCCACGCCGTCTGCCTGTTCGAGGTGTCGGCTCGGTGCCGCGGTCTCCGCCAACCGGCATGCGTTGGGCTGGACTGGTTCTGGTCTCCGCCTGGATCGCGACCGCGGGGCTGGTGAGCGACCGAGCGCCGGGGGCGAGCGTGGAGAGTATCGGGTGATCGGCGGATGCGACCCGTGTGGTCGTCGGCCTGATGCCGGCGGCGCGGGCCAGCTGCGTGACCTCACGGATCTGCTCCGTGGTCGCCAGGGTGATGACGGTGCCGCTGTTGCCGGCGCGCGCGGTGCGCCCGGAACGGTGCAGGTATGCCTTGTGGTCGGCCGGCGGGTCGGCGTGGATCACGAGGGCCACGTTGTCGACATGGATGCCGCGGGCGGCGATGTCCGTGGCGACCAGCGCCGAGGCCCGGCCTGTCTGGAAGTCGTCGAGGTTGCGGGTACGGGCGTTCTGGCTCAGGTTGCCGTGCAGCTCGACCGTGGGCACGCCGGCGCGGTTGAGGTGGCGGGCCAGAGCCTTGGCGCCGTGCTTCGTGCGGGTGAACACGACCGTGCGGCCTGGTGCGCTGGACAGGTCGACGAGCACGGGGAGCCGGCTGTCCCGCTCGACGTGCAGCAGATGGTGCGCCATGGTGCCCACCGGGGACTGGGCGGAGTCGGCCTCGTGTACCGCGGGTTTGCTGAGGTACTGGCGCACCAGGGTGTCGATGGCCTTGTCCAGGGTGGCCGAGAACAGCATTCGCTGCCCGCCGGCCGGGGTCTGGCCGATCAGCCGGCGTACGGCGGGAAGGAACCCCAGGTCGGCCATGTGGTCGGCCTCGTCCAGCACGGTGACCTTTACCTGGGCCAGCGAGCAGTGCCCCTGCGCGAGGAGATCCTCGAGCCGGCCGGGGCAGGCCACGACGATGTCGACGCCCCGCCGGATCGCGGCCACCTGCGGGTTCTGACCGACGCCGCCGAACACGGTGCACGAGGTGAGGCCGGCCGCGGCGGCGAGCGGCCGCAGAGCCGTGTCGATCTGCGCGGCGAGCTCGCGGGTGGGCGCCAGAATCAGTGCGCGCGGAGCCCCTGCTCGGGCCCGGGGCCCGCCGGACAGCCGCGCGACCACGGGCAGGAGGAACGCGAGCGTCTTGCCGGACCCCGTGCGGCCGCGGCCGAGGACGTCACGTCCAGCGAGCGCGTCCGGCAGCGTCGCCCGCTGGATGGGGGTGGGGATCTCGATGGCGAGACGGGTGAGAACGTCGGTCAGGCGCGCAGGCACGCCAAGATCGGTGAACGAAGACAAGAAAAAATCGCTATCTGTGTGGATGTCCCGCCGACAACCGGATCCGAGGATCTCGACCGGTTACGCGCGGAGCCGAGGCCCGATGCTGAGCAGCGGGTGCTACGACGCGCGGACAACTCGCGGCAGGAGCTCGACGAGCTGATGCAGTCAGCATAGCTGGTCCGTGCGCCGCATCGGTGCTGACCAGTGCGGTGAGGCCCGCCGCACAGCACCCGCTCGATGGTCAGAACCCGACCGTCCAGGTCGCAGCGGCGCAGGCAGGCCAGTTCACCCCGGCGGGCACCGGAATCGGCCGCAAGCCGCACCAACAGCAAATTTTGCTCGGCGGTGAACAGCGCCCGCGCAGGCCCGGCGCGGTCCAGGCGGGCGCCTACCACGTGTTCGGCGGCGGCGACCTGGGCCTCGGCGGTGCGCAGAAGCTGGCAGACCTCGGCGAGGGTGTGGTGGCGTCGCGGTACCGGCCGCCGTGGGCCCTTCACGCCGGCAAGTGGGTTGCTAGGCAGAAGCTCTTCGTCGACTGCCCAGGACACCGCCGAACGCAGGGCAAGCCAGCGGCCGGACACCGTCGGCACCGACAGGCCCTCCTGCTGCCAGCGCCGGATCGCCGCCCGCACATATCCGGGCGTGAGCGCGGCCAGTCGTCGCCGCGCCAGCCGGTCGGCCAGCGGCGTCTGGACCACATGCCGGTGTGAGGCCAGGGTCACAGGTCACCAGGCGTGCGACGCGGTGAGGTCGGGGATCATGACGGGCCGTGGTGTCACGGTCGTGTTCCTGGTGCGCAGGCTGCTCGCAATGGCCGGTGTGGGTGGTCGGCCCCACGAGATAGAGGTCGAGATCGCCGTCCCGCGCCACCAGGTGGCGATAGTGCGTCGCGGGGTCGCCCGGCCGCGGATAGCTGGCCGTCGGCGACATAGCATCGCCCACATGCTCGACCCAGGCGCCCGCGTTCCTGTCTTCGCCCTCCCGGACCAGGACGGGAGGTTGGTCGCCTCGACTGCGCTTGCGGGGCACTGGGCGTTGTTGTGGTGGTATCCCAAGGCCGGGTCGCCCGGCTGCACCATCGAAGGTCAGGAACTACGAGACCAGGCCGAGCAGTTTCAGGCAGCCGGCTGTCTCATTGTGGGCCTGTCGTTCGACACACCTGAAGAGAACAAGGCTTGGGCCGAGGAACAGGGCTTCGAGTTCCCGCTGCTTTCGGATGTGGACCACAGCGTGGGGCGCCTGTTCGCGGTCGAGCGGGACCCAGACGACCAGTACGCCGCCTTTCCGCTTCGAGTGTCATACCTGGTCGATCCCGATGGCGTCGTCCGCAAGACATATGTCGTCGCCGGTGTCCAGGAGCATGCCGTCTCTGTACTGTCCACTCTCGCCGAGCTGGGCCGGGCATGAGTGAGGACGTGCCCGCGGGGGTCGTTCCGTTCCTGCCCGCCGGCCACCGAGCGTATCGAGCACACCGACCGGCGTGGCCGCTGCGCACGACCGCCGCGAGTCGGCCCACCGATCCGGCATTCGATGCAGCCGATCTTGCTGACCAGGTAGCCCGGGTCGCGCGTGGCGGCGCGCGAGCCGCGGTGCTGGGCATTAACGACGGCCTCGTCACCAACATCTGCCTCATTCTGGGCATGGCCGGCGCGCACGCGTCGCCCGGCACCGTCCGTCTGGCCGGGTTCGCCAGCCTGCTCGCCGGCGCGCTGTCGATGGCTGCGGGTGAATGGGTCTCCGTACGCAGTCAGGCCGAACTCTACGGTGGCCTGCTTGTCAAGATCCGGCAACTGGTCACGCGTAACCCACGATTGATGCTCGACGAGCTCTCATCACGCCTAGAGGCCGCGGGATTCGCCCGGGCAACCGCGCAATCCGCGCCAGCAGAGCTCGCGCTGGACGAGGAGCGGTTTCTTGCCTTCACCGCTCAGATCGTGTTTGGCATCAGTCCCGCCGGGCTCGGCTCGCCACTGACCGCCGCGACCACATCGCTCGCCTACTTCGCCGGGGGAGCCCTCATACCGCTCGCGCCCTGGTGGTTCCTGCGCGGCGTCCCCGCCGTATCCGTGTCCATCGCCCTGACCGCCATCGCCAGCATCCTCGTCGGGGCCGGCATCGCCCGCTCCAGCGATCACTCGATGAGGCGTGGGGCGCTGCGCCAGCTGGCTATCATCCTGGCCGCAGCGGCAGCCACCTACAGCATCGGAAAGCTGTTCGGCTCAACAGTGAGTTGACCGACGAGGAGACGCGCGCCGAGATGGAGGCGAGCGTGCCGCTGAAGTACGTCAACGCCTTCTTCCACTTCTACGTCGACGGCGCTCTCGACGAGTCGCAGTCGTTGTCGTCGGCGGTCGGATGCCAGCGTTCCTGGTGGACCGCCTGGCGAAGCGGGCGCCGGTTCGCCCAGCCGTGGCGCTCGAGGTCGGGGATGGATTCGTGGTGGGTTACCGGTCCGAGGCACAGCCACGCGACGGGTCGGATGTCCGCGGGGATGGCGAGCAGGTCGCGGACGAACGCTTCCCGGTAGAAGGAGACCCATCCCACGCCGAGACCCTCGGCCGTGGCCGCGAGCCACAGGTTCTGGATCGCCAGGCAGACGGAGTAAAGACCTGCGTCGGCGATGGCGTGTCGGCCCAGGACCGCCGGCGCCCCGCGTCGCTGGTCGTAGGTCACGACCAGCGACAGGGACGACTCCATCACCCCGTCGATCTTTATCCGGCTGAAGCGGGCGGCCCGTTGTTCGGCAAGCGACGCGGCGAAGACCTCCCGCTCGCACCGAACGTGGGCGTGAAAGGCCCGCCGTGTGCGCCGGTCGGTGACGAGGATGAAGTCCCAGGGCTGGCTGAGTCCGACACTCGGCGCGGCGTGTGCGGCCTCGAGCACCCGCTCGAGGATCTCGCTGGGGATCGGCGCGCCAGTGAACTGGCCGCGCACGTCGCGGCGCTGGTGGATCACGTCGTACAGATGCGTAGGCATGGCAGGCTCCCGCTGTCCGGCCGCCCCAGGGCGGCACCCGCGCGGGGCCGGTCTTCGGACTCCCGGATCGACGCCGACCGTCCGCCTTCCCGGACTGTTAGGTCCAGTGGCCGCGCTGAGCGCGTGGACGGGGACTCCCCGGTTACCGCGGCGGGCCCGTGCCGGACTTCCACCGGCTTCCCGATTCTCCCCGGTCACCCGGGGCACCCCGCAAACGATGCCGCCGTGCACGCTATCAGGGCCTGGTGCCCGCCGCCGGGCTCGTTGGCCGGTCTGGACGAGGCCCACACCAGAGCCCGATGATCCCGGTTTGGCCGGCGTCCCCCGATCGTCCGCCGTCGTCCACCGGCTTGGCTGCCACGCTGGCTGCCACGGAACTCCGGGCGGGGCCTGTCAGCTCGGCTGCCGGTCGGCGAAGCTCTGGGCCGTCGCCGACCGCGGGTTAGCATGGCCGCTTGTCATCGAGCTAGCGGCAAATCGTGCCGAAGATCAACAAGGAGTGCGGTTGAGTACGACGGCAAACAAGAACATGGTGTTCAGTTTCTTCGAGAACCTGTCGGTGGGGCGCATCAAAGCCGCCATGGACCTGATGGACGAGAAGGCTACGTGGTTGGTGTCCGGAAAGCCGGAGCACATCCCGCTGGCGGGCACATACACCAAGCAGAAGCTCGTCGATCTGCTCGGCTTGGTAGGAACGGTCATGCCGGCTGGGATAGAAATGACCATCACCAGTGGAACAGCGGAAGGAGATCGGGTCGTCGTCGAAGCCGAGGTGCGCGGGGTGTCGCCGGCCGGAAAGACGTACGACAACCGGATCTGCTTTGTCGTCGAAGTGCGCGGCAGCACGATTCAGTCCGTGCGCGAATACTACGACACGATTCACACCAACGATGTCCTGTTCGACAGGACGTACTCCAACGAGGCCCTCGTGGAGAATTAGCTCCTCATCCGTATGGCCGGCCGTTCAGGAGTCGCAGGGGCGCCGGGTCCGCCGATACGGGGGCCAGCCGGCCAGAGCCGGGTGAGCTGGTGCGGGGTGAGGGGCTGGGCGTAGACGGCACGGAAGACCTTCCCCACGGTGTCGGTGTCAACGGTGTCGGCGAGCATGACGAACCAGTCGATGCCGACGGGGCAGGCCCACAGGTAGCTCGAACTCGACCCGACGCAGGTCGGGGAGCCCGGGTGTCCCACTCCCGGCTCCGGTAACCGTTGCGACGATTCACCCGATCGGGCGAGATCTCACCGTATTCCGCTCCGCACAGCGCGTCCGCCTCCGCGGACATCAGGGAATCCGCGAACCTTTTCACCAGCGCGCCCAGCAGATCCGGACTCGCCATCATCAGTTCCTTGCCGACGAGTTCCGCGTCGGGCACAGTCGGTCGCACGGCCATCGCAGTGTTCCTCCGTCTTCGAGTTCTTTGGTCGGTTCTCGAAGAGGATCACGCGGTGGCCGTCCCAGTTCGCGGACCGCTACTCCAGCAAGTCACTGGTCGATCACATCCCGTACACCACGTCCGTCGCCGCTGCGCCACCAGGTGGGTCGGCCGCGCATGCCGTGGTGCCAGGCATCGGTCTGCTGGCGCAGTGCGGCGAGGCGGTCGTTGTCCCGCGAAAGAAGCCCGCGTCACGGAGTCCGAGTCCGAGTCTCAGGTAAGCGGATCGAGGCGCTGCGGCGTATAGGGGGTGTGAAGCAGCTGGAGTTCAGGGAGTTCTACCAAGCCAGCCAGGACGCATGCCTGCGGGCAGTCTTGGCGAGCGTGGCTGATCGGCAGCTGGCCGAGGACCTGGTCGCCGAGGCGTTCACTCGGGCCTGGATGGCGTGGCCGAAAGTCAGCCGCCATCCGGCGCCGCGCGCATGGATCGTGCGTACGGCGCTCAACACCCGGGTCTCGTGGTGGCGTCGGCGGCGACGGGAAGTAGCGCTGGACGGTGTTCCCGACGTCGCGGCCAGCACGGTCAGTGACCCCGGTCTGGACCCCCAACTGCTGGCCGTGCTGCGTCAACTGCCGCGGCGGCAGCGGGAAGTGATCGCGTACCGGGTCTTCCTCGACCTCGACACCGGCACCACGGCCAAGGTGCTCGGGATCGCCCCGGGAACCGTCGCCGCCCATCTGTCGCGGGCCGTTGCGACACTGCGCGGCCACCTTGTTACCGCAGACAACCCGGAGGTTGGGCAATGAGCGACCGCGACATGGACGTACTGGACGCGCTGAAGGATTCGCTGGACGGCATCACCATGGACACCCCGGTCGAGCAGATCGAGGCCGCGGGCCGGGCGCGCCGGCGTCGGCGCCGCATCGTGGGCATGACGGCGGGCGTCGCGGCAGCCGCGGGGCTTGCGCTCGGCGTCCCGATGTACGGCAGCCCGTCGACCGCGCCGCCGACGGCGGGCGACAGCACCGGGGCGGGCGCCGTGCACATCCGTACGGTGGCATACACCGTGGACACCGTGAGCGACGGCACGGTTCATGTGACGTGGGACAAGGAGATGTACATCAAGGACCACGCGGGCCTGGAGGCCGCGCTGCGCCAGGCCGGATTCCCGGTGCTCATCAAGGAGGGCGAGTTCTGCAAGGGCCCGCAGGACGACGGAACACTCGACCCGAGCGGCTCAGGGCCCGGGGTCAGGGACGTCATGAAGGGCGAGCGGGGAGACGATGGGAGGGTCACCTTCGTCTTCACCCCCTCGGCGATGCCGGCCGGGACTCAGCTGTTCATCGGCTACCTGAACGAGGCCCAACTGGCCGCCACGAACGGGAATCCGGGATCCGTCGAGCGCCTGGTGCCCACGGGAGTACCGCTGACGTGCACCACGGACGCGCCGCCCGCGCACGTCGTTCGTGGCGGGTCCGAGGGCGACGGCGCGCGCAAGTAGCGGAACGTCGCGTCGGCCGGAGCGAGCAGGGCGAGGGGCAGCCGGCGCAGGCCGCGGCGAAAGCGCGTAGGTCGGCCGCGGGCCGGTACGCCTGTGGACTATGCCTCCCGGACCTGCCGGATCGGCTAGGCCGATCCGGCACCGGACTCCAGACGTCGGCCCGCTGATCGTCCCGGGCGGGCGTCCGAGCCGGTCAGGTAAGCCGCAGCCCGCCGTCGCAGGGCAGGACCACGCCGGTGATGAAGCTGTTCTCCAGGACCGCGACAATCGCCGCGGCGACGTCATCGGGTCGGCCATTGCGCCGGACCGGAGTCCGACGTGCGAACTGGTCGAACGCGGCCCGTCGGGCGTCTTCTGGCATTTCGTCCCACCAGCCGGTCTCGATGACGCCGGGGGACACGGCGTTGACTCGCCGTGGGGCCAGCTCGACAGCGAGTGGTCGCACCGCGGCCTCCAGAGCGCCGTTGACCGCGGCCAAGCCCGCGGTCCCCGGCAGCGCGGCCTGCGCCGAACCCGCGGTCACCAACGTGATCGAGCCGTCCTCGGCGAGTGTCGGTAGCGCCAGCGCCACGGCCCGCAGATGGGCGACCGGCTTCCCCAGAAACGCCCCGGCGAGGTCGGTGTCGGCGAGCTCCGCCGCCGGACCGGCCCCGCCACGCCGGGTGACTGTGACGACCAGGTCGCTGATCGGTCCCGCCTCGCTGAAGAACCGCCGCAACGCGCCGACGTCCTCGGCATCCACCTCAAGTCCCCTGGCCGTACCGCCCAGTTCCTTGACCGCGGCCTCGAGTCGGTCGCGGTTGCGCCCGCCGAGGGTGACCTGCACGCCCCGGCCAGCGAGCAGCCGCGCCGTGGCGAAACCGATCCCGGCGCTGCCGCCGAGGACGGCGACGTGACGATCTTGCATGGTGCTGCTCGCGGACATCGCGAACCTCCGTTTCCGAACGACCCGTTCGCAAACGCTACACCAGATACCGAACGGACCGTTCGGTTACGATGCGGAGGTGAGCGAACAACCCGTCCGCCAGCCAGGGCGGCCGCGAAGCGAGCGAGCGCGGATGGCGGTCCTGGAGGCGACCCTGGCGCTGGCGGGCGAGGTGGGACCGGCCGGGCTCTCCATGGAGGCCATCGCGAAGCGGGCCGGCGTCAGCAAGGAGACGCTGTACCGCTGGTGGCGATCCAAGACCGAGGTGATCCTCGACGCGATGGCCGAACGCGGGCAGGAGACCATCCCGCTCCCCGACAACGGCACCCTGCCAAGCGACTTGCGGGCCTTCCTGCGGTCCACCGTCGAGTCCGCCGACCACACCACCGTGCGTCTCCTGCGTGCCGTCGCGGCGGCGGCAGCCACGGACCAGGCCGTGGCCCATGACGTCCGGGACCGGTTCCTCGTCACCAGACGGGCCGCCCTGGGAACTCTCCTGGACCGGGCCGTAGCCCGGGGCGAGATCCCCGATGAGCACACGACGCCGCTGCTCGACTTCGTCTACGGCTCTCTGTGGTACCGGCTGATCTTTGACGTCGGTCCACTCGACCACACCTGGGCCGACGAAACAGTCGCGGCAATCACGGCGATCTTGTAACGGCTGCCCGAGCGCCTGCCTGAT
>NZ_JASNFO010000118.1:0-33329 GCF_032027725.1 Pseudofrankia coriaricola
CGCTTCGCTCGTGGGCGGCCTTCGCACCTGATCGGCACGGAACGCGACCAGCACCAGTCCAGACGTTCCACGAGCGAAGCGACGTGGCTCCCGCGAAGGTCTGACCACGGTTCCGGGGTCGGCCTTGGATTGGTGACGTTCAAGCGAAACGCAACTGCGCTGGCGCGGAGGCGTGCCTTCGCGGAGGCCCGGCCACGAGCGAAGCGACGTGGTCGGGCCGCAGCGGAGGTCGCCGCAGCGCACGTGAGCGCAGAAGGACACGGCGCGGAGGTCCCTTGGGAGCGAAGCGAGTAAGGGGCCGGAGCGCCGTGCCCGCACGGAGCGAACCAGCAACACAGCCCGCGCGGAGCAAACCAAAAATTAGGAGCGCAGGGTGAGGTCGGCGATGAGGCTCCTGCGGGTCGCGCCCTCGATGGGGGTCGAGTCGTTGTAGGCCTCATGGTCGACGACGAGCTCGACGGCGACCTCGGGGTCGCGGAACTTGTCGCGCTGCTCGTCGGTCAGCGGGAATCGGAACATGTGCACCGAGACGGTCTCGCTCGGCATGTCCAGGTCCTCTTCGGTGCCGCGGATCTCCTCGGCGGGCGCGCTCTCGCCGTCGATCTCCAGGGAGATCGCGCGCTGCAGGCCGTCGAGGTGCGCCAGTTCCTCGCGGACCGACTCGGTGGCCCTGAGCTCCACGAACATCGTCGCCGTCAGCGCATGGCTGGACGGCATCAGGCGCCCGTACACCTCGACCTCGTGCGCGACGTCCGACCGCTCGGTCAGCCGCTCGGTGTAGACCATCTCCTGCACCTGGTAGCGCAGCGTGTCCAGGTTCTCGAACTCGAACGCGACGATGTCGCCGACGCGGACTCGCCGCTCGGCGCGCACCGGAATCATGCGTTTGCGCGTCTCAGCGCGGGTGGCCGCGTAGGCCTGGTGGTCGGTGTTGATGTCGTCGACGGTCAGCATCATCGGTAACCCCCTGGGTGCGAGCGGCACGGTGGCCCGCGGCCCGCGGTCCGGTCCTGGCTCAGGGAAACGCGCCACGGTTGAGCCGCCCGCACGCGTACGCGAACCTGAGCGTGCCGGCCCGGCTCGGGCGGGCACCGGTCGTGAAATGCGCGGGACCGGGGCCCGGGCGGCGGCGACGGTGTCGGGGCGAGGCGCTGGACGCGCTCGCCCCGTGTCGGGCGCCTGGGGCGCCCTCCCCCGCCGATCCGGGGCAAGGCCACACAGCGATGGCTGGCCCGGCCCCGGGTCGGTGGGGTGGTCGCGTTGGCACTGCGCCAATGCGCCGTCAGGAAACCCCGGACGCGGAGCCTCGCACTGCCCGCGGCGTGCGGCGCTCCGGCCGGTGCGGGCCGAAGGTCAGGCGTTCTCCTCGGCCAGCACGGCGTCGAGGGCCTTCTTGAAGCGGCCGGCGTGGGTCTTCTCAGCCCGGGCCAGCGTGGCGAACCAGTCGGCGATCTCCTCGAAGCCCTCCTCGCGCGCGTCCTTGGCGAAGCCCGGGTACATCGCGGTGAACTCGTAGGTCTCACCGGCGACGGCCGAGGCCAGGTTCTTGGAGGTGTCGCCGACCGGCTCGTTGGTCGCCGGGTCGCCGACCTCGGCCAGGAAGTCCATGTGGCCGAAGGCGTGGCCGGTCTCACCCTCCGCGGTGTCGCGGAACAGCGAGGCCGCGTCGGTCAGGCCCTCGATGTCGGCCTTGCGCGCGAAGTACAGGTAGCGGCGGTTGGCCTGGCTCTCGCCAGCGAACGCCTCCTTGAGGTTCGCGTGCGTCTTAGTGCCCTCGAGCTTCGGCATACGTGCTCCTTCGATGTCGTTTCGAGCTGAGGTGGATCCGTCGGCGCCCTCGGTCCCGCGTGGGCCTCAGGCTCCGTTGTCCGCACTCGGGCCGGTCACGGCGCCCGCTGGCGCCGCGCACTCCGGACACAGGCCACGGAACTGCAGGTCGTAGCCGGTGATGGAGAAGCCCGAGTCCCGAGCGATCTCCGCCACCATCCCGCTGGGGATGGGGTGGTCGATGTCGACCGCGCGTCCGCACCGGTCACAGACCGCGTGGTCATGGCGGTCGGTGTTGGCGTCATAGCGGGCGGCGGCCCCGGCGCCCAGGTTCAGTTCCAGGGCGTGCCCGGTGGCGACCAGCAACCCGAGCGAGCGGTAGACGGTCGCGCTCCCGATGCCCGGCGCGACCGCTCGTACCCGCTCGTACACCTCCGCCGCGGTCGGATGGTCGTGCGCCGCCCGCAGCACCGCCAGCACGGCGGCACGCTGAGGAGTCAGCCGTAATTCCTGCTCCCGGCTCGGCACGCGTCACCTCCTTCACACCATGGCGGGCCGGTCGGCGGTTCCTGCTGGCCGAGCCAAGCCATCTCTGAGAACGAGTCTCAGTATCGATTCCTCCACTGACGGGTGACAAACGGAGGGATGGTGAGGTGGGTCTCATGGCCTGGGCCGCTGTCGGTCCCCGGGCTGGGCAGACCGTATCGCGCCTGGTCCGATACCCTCGCACCGGACTCCTTGTCGTCGTGGTGTTCACCACGCCCAAGCCAGCGCCGTTGGCGTCGCGGGTGTCGGCGGGCACCGGCAGGCGCGGCGAGCGGCCGGGCTGGCATGCCGGCCCGGCCGGCGCCCTCGGCCGGCCGCGACGGACGGGGCGCCGCCCCGCCGCCTACCGCGGCGGTACCTCGGAGCGAAAGGCCGCGCAGGACATGAGCACAGTCCTGGTGTACGCCGACCGGGCTGACGTGCGCGAGCGCGTCAAGGCGGCCATCGGCACCCTCCCCGATCAGCAGCTCGGCGAGATCGAGTTCGTCGACGTGACCCACGGCCGCGATCTGGTGGCCGCCGTCGACCACGGCGAGGCCGACCTCTGCGTCCTGGACGCGGAGGCCACCCCTGAGGGCGGGATGGGCCTGTCCCGCCAGCTGAAGAACGAGGTCACCGACTGCCCGCCCACGATCCTGCTGGTGGCACGTCAGGACGACCGGTGGCTCGCGACATGGTCGCTGGCCGATGCGGTGGTGACTCACCCGGTCGACCCGGACGAGCTGACGGCCGCCGTCGTCGGCCTGCTGCGGGCCCGAGTCTCCGGCGCGCCTGTCCGCCGGCCGGTCACCTACGCCGCGCACGGAACGTCCGAGCCGTGACGGCCTCGGCTCCGGCGCGGGCGCCGGCCGAGCAGACCTGGCCCGACCTGCTGCACGCGCTGCTGTCCCGCGAGGACCTCGCGGCGGAGCAGGCCGGCTGGGCGATGAACCAGATCATGTCCGGGGCGGCGAGCCCCGCTCGGGTCGCCGCGTTCCTCACCGCGCTGCGCGCCAAGGGCGAGACCGCGGCCGAGATCGGCGGCATGGTCGCCTCGATGCTCGACTTCGCCCTGCCCGTGCACGCCGATGCCTCGTTGCTCGCCGCCGCCGTCGACACCTGCGGCACCGGCGGGGACCGGTCGCACACCGTCAACCTGTCGACGATGGCGGCGATCGTCGTCGCCGCCGCCGGCATCCCGGTCGTCAAGCACGGCAACCGGGCGTCGTCGTCGTCGTGCGGCTCGGCCGACCTGCTCGAGGAGCTCGGTGTCGTCATCGAGCTGTCGCCGGCGGGGGTCGCGTCGACGCTCGCCGAGGCGGGGATCGCCTTCTGCTTCGCGAGGGCGTTCCACCCGGCTATGCGCCACGTGGGGGCGGTGCGCGCCGAGCTGGGGGTGCCGACGGCGTTCAACATTCTCGGGCCGCTGACGAACCCGGCCAGGCCCGGCGCGCAGTCGCTCGGCGTCGCCGACGCCCGGCTCGCGCCGGTGATGGCGCGGGTGCTCGCGGACCGGGGCACCCGGGCGCTGGTGTTCCGCGGCGACGACGGACTGGACGAGCTCTCCCCGTCCGCGACGTCGACGATCTGGGTGACCGGCGGTGACGGTGAGCTGCGCACGGAGCGCTTCGACCCGCGCGACGTCGGCATCGACGTGCCGGATCTCGAGGCGCTGCGCGGCGCGGACGCGCCGTTCAACGCCGGGATCACCCGCGCGGTGCTCGCCGGCAAGCCGAGCCCGGTGCGCGACGCGGTGCTGCTCGCCGCCGCCGCCGCGATCGTCGCGGCCGACGGCCCTACCGAGCGGCCCGTGACCGAGCAGATCCGCGCGCAGCTCGAGCGCGCCGCCGCCGCCGTCGACTCCGGCACGGCCGCCGCCCTCCTGGAGCGCTGGGCCGCCGCCAGCCAGGCCGCCGCCGCCTAGTTCCCGCTCACGCGTCCCGCCGGCCCGGGCAGGCATAGATGGCCCCGGCCCGGCGGGGCGACGTGGCTCACGGGACCGCGTGGCCCATCCGTGCTCCGGGCTGCTCGGACGAGCACGCGCCGGACACGCGCCGGGCGGACCCGCCGATCTCCGCCCCGGCCACCGCCAGCCGGGACGCGCGTCGGGCCTCCTCGAAGGCGCCAGCCAGCCGGGCGGAAGCCCGCCGGCCTCCACTAGGCTCAGCATCATGATCGACGACGTGCGGGACCAGATCGTCTACGAGCCCAGGCGCGACGGGCGCCCTGACCCGGGCGAGGTCGTATGGGCATGGGTGCCCTTCGAGGACGACCCGAGCCAGGGCAAGGACCGTCCCGTGCTGCTGATCGGCACCCGTAGCAGCCGGCTTCTCGGCCTCATGCTCACCAGCAAGGACCACGACCGGGACGCCGAGCAGGAAGCGCGCCACGGCCGTCACTGGATGGACGTCGGCACCGGCGGCTGGGACCGCGAGGGCCGGCCGAGCGAGGTCCGGCTCGACCGGCTGCTTGTCCTCGACCCGGCGGAGGTCCGCCGCGAGGGCGCGGCACTGCGCGAGGGGATCTTCGACGAGGTGGTCGCCGCCGCCCGCCGGCTCCACAACTGACGTCACCAGCTGGCCAGCGCGGCCACGCCACCCGGCGCGGCCCGGTTCGGGACGTCGCGCGCGACAGCACAAAGGCCTGGCGGTAGAACACGGAGTTCTCGTGTTCTACCGCCAGGCCTTTGCCGTACCCGGTGTCAGGGTCTCGCTAGTCCTCGGGGACCGGGGGGTGCCAGAAGTTCTCGAAGACCAGGCAGGTCACGAAGAACACGGTCATCAGGGCGCCGATCAGGGCGAGCCAGATACCGAAGATCAGGCCGGCGACGCCGACGGTGGCGCTGGCGGCGATGAAGAACGGGTAGTAGCTGCCCGGGGTGAAATGCCCGAGCTCGCCCGCGCCGTCCGCCACCTCCGCGTCGGGAAGGTCCTGCGGGCGCATCCCGATCCGGCGGCCGGTGAACAGCAGGTAGAAGCCCACCAGGAAGCCCATGCCCCCGGTCAGGGCCAGCGCCGCGGTGCCTGTCGGGTCGTGCGAGTAGATCCAGTAGATGATGTCGACGATCACCGCGAAGGCGCCGACGATGCTGAAGACGTACCCTTCTACCCTCATCCCACGGCCGCCTTAGCTGGTCAGTTCCGGAGTGGCGCGGTGCTCGATCGCCCCGCCCGGGGCGTACGACGGGTGGTGCAGGTCGAAGGCGGGACGCTCGGAGCGAATCCGCGGCAGCGACAGGAAGTTGTGCCGCGGCGGCGGGCAGGACGTGGCCCATTCCAGCGAGTTACCGAAGCCCCACGGGTCGTCGACCTTGACGATCCGGCCTTTCTTGTACGAATGCCACAGGTTGTACATGAACGGCAGGGTCGACAGCGCCAGGAGGAACGCGCCCGCCGTCGAGACGGTGTTCAGCGTGGTGAAGCCGTCGTTCGGGCCATAGTCGGCGTACCGGCGCGGCATGCCCTTGATGCCCAGCCAGTGCTGCACCAGGAAGGTCAGGTGGAAGCCGAAGAACAGCGTCCAGAAGTGAATCTTCCCGAGGCGCTCGTCCATCAGCCGACCGGTCACCTTCGGGAACCAGAAGTAGACGCCGGAGTAGGCGGCGAACACGACCGACCCGAACACCACGTAGTGGAAGTGGGCGACGACGAAGTAGCTGTCGGAGACGTGGAAGTCGATCGGCGGGCTGGCGAGCAGCACACCGGTCAGACCGCCGAACAGGAACGTCACCAGGAAGCCGAGGGCGAACAGCATCGGCGTCTCGAAGGTGAGCGAGCCGCGCCACATCGTGCCGATCCAGTTGAAGAACTTGACCCCGGTGGGCACCGCGATCAGGAACGACAGGAAGGCGAAGAACGGCAGCAGCACCGCGCCGGTGACGAACATGTGGTGCGCCCACACCGAGATCGACAGCGCGCCGATGCCGATGGTTGCGAAGACCAGGCCCTTGTAGCCGAACAGCGGCTTTCGGGAGAAGACCGGCAACACCTCGGTGATGATCCCGAAGAACGGCAGGGCGATGATGTAGACCTCGGGATGCCCGAAGAACCAGAACAGGTGCTGCCACAGGATCGCGCCGCCGTTCGCCGCGTCGAAGATGTGGGCGCCGAACCGGCGGTCGGCCTCCAGCGCCAGCAGCGCCGCCGCCAGCGGCGGGAAGGCGACCAGCACCAGGATCGACGTCACCAGGAAGTTCCAGCAGAAGATCGGCATCCGGAACATCGTCATCCCGGGCGCCCGCAGGCACAGAATCGTGGTGATCATGTTGACGCCGCCGAGGATGGTGCCCATACCGGAGGTCGCCAGACCGAGCACCCACAGGTCACCGCCGACGCCGGGCGAGTAGGTGGCGCTGTTCAGCGGCGCGTAGGCGAACCAGCCGAAGGCCGCGGCGCCGTCCGGCGTCAGGAAGCCGGCGACCACCGTCAGGCTGCCGAACAGGAACAGCCAGTACGACAGCGCGTTCAGCCGCGGGAACGCGACGTCCGGCGAGCCGATCTGCAGCGGGATCAGGTAGTTCGCGAACGCGAAGGCCAGCGGCGTCGCGAACATCAGCAGCATCAGCGTGCCGTGGATCGTGAACAGCTGGTTGTACTGCTCGTTCGAGAGGAACTGCAGGCCCGGCCGGGCGAGCTCGGCCCGCATGAACATGGCCAGGATGCCGGCGAAGGCGAAGAACGCGAACGAGGTCAGGAAGTACATGAGGGCGATGTCCTTGTGGGACGTCGTCCGCAGGTAGCCCAGGAGGCTGTTCACCGCCTTGGGCGGCGCCTCGTCGGCCGGCGGGCCAGCGTGCCCGACCGGCGGCTCGTGCACAAGCGTCACTGTCCGCTCCCGGAGGTCGTGCCGCTGCCGGCAGTGGTGAGCGCGGGAGCGCCGACGGCCGTGGCGCTCGCCGCCTCCTGCTCCGCGATGAACTTGTCGTACTGGTCGGCGGGGACGACGTTGACGTAGAAGTTCATCTTGTCGTGGTCCGCGCCACACAGCTCGGCGCAGCGGCCGATGAACGTGCCGGTCTTGGTCGGCGTGACCTCGAACGTGTTGATCCGGCCCGGCACGACGTCCCGCTTGAACAGGAACTCCGGCACCCAGAACGAGTGGATGACGTCCGGCGAGGTCAGCACGAACTTCACGGAGCGGCCCTCGGGCAGCACCAGCACGGCCGGCTGGCCGGGCTGGCCGGTCACCTCGACGACGTTGCCGCCGTTCTGGCCGGTGTCCGTGTAACGGAACTGCCAGTTCCAGCGGAAGCCCACCACGTTCACCGTGACGTCCGGGTTGGCCGAGACCTTGTCAATCTTGGTCTCGTCCCGGGCGGTGTAGTAGAACAGCCCGGCGACGACCACCAGCGGCACGATCGTGTACAGCACCTCGACGGGGAGGTTGTACCGGACCTGGCGAGGCAGGACGTCCGACCGCTTCCGGAACGCGATGATCGCGTAGAAGATCAGCCCCCAGACCAGCACACCGACGGCGAGCGCGGCGATGGCCGAGCCCTTCCACAGGTTCAGAATGCGGGGGGTCTGGTTGGTCACCCCGTCCGGGAACCCGAAGTTCGGCACGCCGCAGGCGGTCGCGGTCAGCGCGAGCACGGCGAGGCCAGCGCCGAGCCGCGTCACGCGGCCGACGCGCCCGCGGCGATGACTGCTACGGGCTATACCGGCGTCGCGACCGCCACCCTCGAGGGCTGACTCGCCCGCGCCGTCGGCGGCCTCCCGGAGCATCGGCGCGGCGCCCGGGGTCCCTGCCGGATCGGCGACGCCGATCTGGGAGGTCTGCCAGCCACCTCCTCCGACCCCGGACGAGGCCATGCCATCGTCATAGGACTCGGCCTCAGCCCCGAGCCGCGCGGGCGGGCGCGCAGCGCCCGCCTCACCCGCGTCCGCGCGCGCCGGCCGGATCCGACCGAAGGAACTCCTCACCAGGTCCTGCCTCCCACGACTACGTCGGCCCGGGACACGCAAGGGTGGGTCACCTGGGCCGGCGCACGGTCTTCGACACGCTGTAGATGCTGTGACGGGAGCGTATCCCAGCCGACGTCACGGTTCTCGCCAGAGGCCCTCCCACGCCGGGCTTCACACGAATCGATCCGGCGGAAGAAAACACAGCGTAACGATCATTTACGATCAGTCGCCAAACCGGGGCCTCAGCCCCCGCCAGGGGGCCCAGCAGGACCACTAATGTGACCCAGCCGACGACGCGGGCCTGGCCCGATCAGCGTCTCCGGCCTGGCCCGATTGACGCCCGCGGCCTGGCCCCGTCGGGAAGGTCGTAGCGTCGGGGTGTGCCGGCCTATCTTGACCACGCGTCGACGACCCCGCTGCACCCGGCCGGCCGCGCGGCGCTGCTGGCGGCCCTCGACGACGGCTGGGCCGACCCGGCCCGGCTCTACCGGGAGGGCCGCCGCGCCCGCATGCTGCTGGACGCGGCGCGCGAGACCGTCGCCGGGGTCCTCGGAGCGCGGGCCGACGAGGTCTCCTTCTGTTCCAGCGGCGCGACGGCCGCCCACCTGGCCGTGCTGGGCACGGCGGCGGCGCGCAGACGCGCCGGCGACCTGGTGCTGGTCAGCGCGGTCGAGCACTCGAGCGTGCTGCACGCGGCCGAGCGCCACGAACGGGCCGGCGGGCGCACTCGCACCCTGGATGTGGACCGTCACGGCCGGGTGGACCCGGCGAGCTGCGTGCCCCCGCCTGGCACCGCGCTCGTCTCGGTGCAGCACGCCAACCACGAGGTCGGCACCATCCAGCCGGTGGCGGAGGTGGCCGAGGCGTTGCGCACGGCCGCCGGTTCCAGGGACGCCAGCGGCCCGGCGGGCGCAGGAGGGTCTGCGGACAGAAGTTCGGTAGACAGAGGTTCGGTAGACAGAAGTTCGGTGGACAGGGTGCCCTTGCACACGGACGCCGCGATGACCGTCGGGCGCATCCCGGTGGACGTCACCGCGCTGGGCGCCGACCTGCTGACGGCGAGCGCGCACAAGTTCGGCGGGCCGGCGGGTGTCGGGATCCTGGTGGTGCGGGCCGGCACCCGCTGGACGAACCCGATGCCGGCCGACGAGCGCGAGGCGGGCCGGGCCGCCGGTTTCCCGAACCTGCCGGCGATCGTGGCGGCCGCGGCGGCGCTGCACGCGAGGGCCGGCGAGCTCGCCGCCGAACGCGAACGGCTGGGAGCGCTCACCGCCCAGCTGCGCGCCCGGCTGCCGGCGCTGGTCGACGACGTCGAGCTGCTCGGCGATCCGGACCCAGCCGGCCGGCTGCCGAACCTGGTCGCTTTCTCCTGCCTGTACGTCGCGGGCGAGGCGCTGCTCGGCGAGCTGGACCGGGCGGGGATCGCGGTCAGCAGCGGGTCGAGCTGCACGTCGGACTCACTGACGCCGAGCCACGTGCTCGTGGCGATGGGCGCCCTGTCGCATGGCAACGTTCGGGTCTCACTCGGCCGCGACTCCACCGCCGCCGACCTCACGGCCCTGCTGGATGTCCTGCCGGGCGCCGTCGCCGCGATCCGCGAGCGAGCCGGCGCGGTGGGCCTGTAACGGCGATGATGTCCGCGGCACAGGCGCCCGAAGACAGCCGGAAGGGCGCAAGTGGCCGAAGACGCCAGGAAGGCAAGTGGCCGAAGACGCCGAAGACCGAGACGCCGGGAAGGCGGAGGAGGGCGGGCAGCGGGCATGAGCGACGCGGATCCTGACCCGGCGCTGAACGCCCCGGACGTCGTGGTGGATGCGCTGGGTCGGCTCTGCCCGCTGCCGATCATCGACCTGGCCAGGCGAATCGGCGAGGTGCCGGTCGACGGCACGGTCGAGCTGCTGGCCGACGACCCGGCCGCCGCCGCCGACGTGGCCGCCTGGTGCCGCCTGCGCGGCCAGCAGCTTCTCGGCACCCGCGATCTGCCCACCGGCCAGGCGTACCTCATCCGCCGGACGCACTGAAGCTGGAAGGTGGCGTCAGCCGACGGTCAGCAGCGCCGCGGGCGTGGCGGGCGGCGGTGAACCCGATTCGGTCACCGCCGCCACGCCGCGTACGTGGACGTCAGAGCCTCAAAGCCTGAGGACCCGCGGAACCCTCAAGCCTCAGAACTCCACGGCCTCATGGAACTCAGGACCGCGGGAGGTAGTCCTTGATCTCGGTGGCCGCCTCGGCGCCGTAGGCCTCGGTGAGCCGCTTGAGCAGTTCGGCCTCGTCGGCCTCGTAGTCCTGTGGCCCGATGGTCTCGAGCACCAATGTCGCCAGGAGGCAGCCAAGCTGCGCGGAACGCTCCAGCGACAGGTGCCAGGAGCGCCCGGCGAAGAAGCCAGCGCGGAACGCGTCGCCGACGCCGGTCGGGTCCGGAGTGTCGCGTGCCGGAACCACCGGTACCTGGATCGGGATGCCGTCCGCGGCGCGCTCGATGCGCACTCCATTGGCACCCAGCGTGGTGATCCGGGTATCGACCCGGGCGAGCACGTCGGCGTCCGACCAGCCGGTCTTCTGCTCCAGCAGGGCCTTCTCGTACTCGTTGCAGAACAGGTAGGCGGCGCCGTCGACGAGCCGGCGGACGTCCTCGCCGTCCATCCGGGCGAGCTGCTGGGACGGGTCGGCGGCGAACGGGTAGGCACGCTCGCGGCACTCGTCGGTGTGCCGCCGCATCGCCTCGGGGTCGTTCGGGCTGATGATCACGAGGTCGAGGCCGCCGAACCGGTCGGCGACCGGGGCGAGCTCGATGTTGCGCGCCTCGGACATGGCGCCCGGGTAGAAGGAGGCGATCTGGCACAGGTCGTCGTCGGTCGTGCAGACGAAGCGCGCGGTGTGCGCGAGATCACTCACCCGCACCGACGCCGTGTCGACGCCGTGCCGGTCGAGCCAGGAGCGGTAGTCGGCGAAGTCCTCACCGACCGCGCCGACCAGGACCGGGTGCAGGCCGAGCCTGCCCAGCCCGTAGCTGATGTTGGCCGCGACGCCACCGCGCCGAATGACCAGCTCGTCGACGAGGAAGGACAGCGACACCCGCTCGAGCTGCTCGGCGATCAGCTGCTCGGCGAAGCGCCCGGGGAAACGCATGAGGTGATCGGTCGCGATGGACCCGGTGACGGCAATACGCACGATGCCCAATGTTAGCTTGCCCCCTGATCACCATCAGTATCGCCCCACGAGCGCGGCCGGGACTCGACAAACCGAGAGCCTGGTGTGACGGGATTCATCCCGTCACACCAGGCTCTCGGACGATCAGCCAACGGCGCGCCCGTGGGCGCCGAGTCGATCTAGTGGAAGGAGTCGCCGCAGGCGCAGGAGCCCTGGGCGTTGGGGTTGTCGATCGTGAAGCCCTGCTTCTCGATGGTGTCGACGAAGTCGATGGTGGCGCCACCCAGGTACGGGGAGCTCATCCGGTCAACCGTGACCTTGACACCGGAAAAATCGAGGACGGTGTCGCCGTCGAGCTGACGCTCGTCGAAGAACAGCTGGTAGCGCATACCGGAACAGCCGCCGGGCTGCACGGCGATGCGCAGTGCCAGGTCGTCGCGGCCTTCCTGCTCGAGCAGGGACTTCACCTTGCTCGCGGCCAGGTCGGTGAGGATGACCTGGCTAGGCCGGGTCTGGGTGTCCGTCGTCGTGTCCTGGACGGTCATAGGGGCTGCTCCTGCCCTTTCGGAAGGTGCCTACAGGGTGCGCCGCGGGGATCCGCGCGACCCGAGCCGCGCCGGCGCCCTCCACGCGGCCCAGTCGGTGCCACGACGGCACCGCTGCCGCCGCGTGGTTCAGCCGAGGTGACGCACGCCGTCTCGACGCACACCGTGTCACTGGTGTCATGTCGTCAGCGCTAACAACCTCGGCCCGGTTCCGCTTCCCATCGTAGCTACCGGCCGGTGGGCCGGCCATGACGCCGGCCCTTTCCCCAGCGCGCTCCCTGGGCCGCGGGCACGCGGCGCCAGTGCCGGCGGGGCAGGCATTCCCAGCCAGACGGCCCGTTCGCGTTCCCCCAGTGACCCATCTCTCACTCAGGTCGAACGCCCCTACTCCACCGAACGGGCGCCCCGGTGTGGGCGGCCCGGCCCATCACGAACTTCCGGGATCGCCTCCCAGACCTCCCCGATCGCTGACCTCCCAGATCGGCTCCCAGACCTCCCCGATCGGCTTCCGGACCTCCCAGATTGGCTCCGCAGGCTCCGCCAATCCGGCAGGAACCCCGAATCGGGCAGGAACCCCGGATCCGGCAGGGCCCTCCAGGAACCCCGACGAGTTCTGGGAACCCCGACGAGCCCTGGGAACTCCGGCAGCCCTCGGCAAACTCGGGTGACTCGGCCCAGGCGCTCAGGCCCCTCCGCCAAGAGCCCCCCGGCGATCGCCCGGACGGCCGGAGCTGTCGGGAGGGTGACCGGTCAGCGACGCTCGGACAAACCACACATGGCCCACGGGCCGCAGTTAGTGTCTCGTCGACCATTAATGAGTTAGAGTCTCTTCGACCATATGTCGACCGACCTACCCACCGATCACCAGAGCCAGCCCGGCGTCGCCCGCGGTCCCGAGCCATCGGAGCCGTGCGGAGCGTCCCAGGTCGGCCGGGGCCGACCGGTGGAGCCGTCCTCGCACACAGCGCGCCACCCAAGGGGGCCTGCCATGACGACCAACCCGACCCTGGAACGCATAGGCGTAACCCCGTCACCGCTGGCCCTCCTGCTGCTCGGCCACGGGACGGACGCCGGCAGCGAGCGCGGCGTCGAGTGCCCAGGCGAGCTGCCCCCGGCCGCCGATCCCGCGCTGGCCGAGCGGGCCGCCGCGGCCAAGGCCGCGCTGGGCGAGAAGGTCTTCGTCCTCGGGCACCACTACCAACGCGACGACGTGATCGCCTTCGCGGACGTCACCGGTGACTCGTTCAGGCTCGCCCAGCAGGCCGCGGCCCGGCCCGAGGCCGAGCACATCGTGTTCTGCGGCGTGCACTTCATGGCCGAGAGCGCCGACATCCTGACCGCGCCGCACCAGGGAGTGATCCTCCCGGACCTGGCCGCGGGCTGCTCGATGGCCGACATGGCCACCGCCGAACAGGTCGAGCAGGCCTGGGACGACCTGCTCGACGCGGGCGCGGCCGAGGGCACGGTGCCGGTGACCTACATGAACTCCTCGGCCGCGATCAAGGCGTTTACCGGCCGCCACGACGGCACTGTCTGCACGTCCTCGAACGCTCGGCGCGCGCTCGACTGGGCGTTCGGCCCGGAGCGCGGCGGGCAGCGTGCGCTGTTCCTGCCCGACCAGCACCTGGGCCGCAACACCGCGATCGGCGAGCTGGGGATGACCGAGGCCGACTGCGTCGTCTACGACCCGCACCGCCCGAACGGTGGGCTCACCCCCGCCCAGCTGCGGGACGCGAAGATGATCCTCTGGCGGGGCCACTGCTCGGTGCACGGCCGGTTCAGCCGGAACTGCGTCGACGAGGTGCGAGCGCGGGTTCCCGGGGTAACTGTCCTGGTACACCCCGAGTGCAAGCGCGAGGTGGTGACCGCCGCCGACCTGGTCGGATCGACGGAGTACATCATCAAGGTGGTGGACGCGGCCCCGGCCGGTTCGTCGTTCGCGATCGGCACCGAGCTCAACCTCGTACAGCGGCTCGCGAACCGCCACCCCGACAAGAACATCGTCTTCCTGGACCGCACCGTGTGTTTCTGTTCCACAATGAACCGCATCGACATGCCACACCTCGTGTGGGCGCTGGAGTCCCTCGTCCGCGGCGAGCCGGTCAACCGGATCACGGTCGCGCCGGACGTGGCCACATATGCCCGAAAGGCCCTCGACCAGATGTTGACTCTCCCGTAATGGCCACGATCGGCCTCAGAAAGCGGTCGCGCGACGCCGAGCCGGAGGACTCCGGCGCGACGGTCGACGTGGACGAGCTCGCCCCCACGACGGAAGCGCGGATGACGGCCAAGAAGGGCCGGCCGACGCCGAAGCGTTCGCAGGCGCGCGCGGCCCGCTCGACGGTCGGCGCCTTCAGCCCCTCGGCGAACACCAAGGATGGGCGCCAGCGCGACCGCGGCGAGCGTCGCCGCGCGATGGCCGAGCAGCGGGCCGCACTGCGTTCCGGCGACCTGTCGAAGATGCCCGCGCGGGAGCGCGTGCCGGAGCGGGTGCTGGCCCGCGACGTCGTGGACAGCCGGATCAACGCCGGCTCGCTGTTCCTGTTCGCGATCGTCGTCTACTTCGTCGGCGGGATCGTGCCGAACGGCTACGTGCGGCTGGTCGCCGTCTACGTGATGATCCTCGGCATCGCCGCCGTGGTCATCGACGGCTTCTTCCTGGCCCGCAAGGTCAGCAAGGCGGTCCAGGAACGCTACCCGGACTCGCGGGTGAAGGTCCGCGCGTATGCGGTGCAGCGCTCGCTGGTCCCGCGCCGCTGGCGCATGCCACCGCCCCGCGTCTCCCGCGGAAAGGCGGGGCGCTAAGCCGTCACACAGCACCCGGGGCGACGTCACAGGCGGTGGAGCTGGCGCGGAGCGCCCTGACCCGCCTGGTTCCAGGCGACCTGCGCAGGGCGGGAACCGCGACGTTCGGTCTCCTGTAGAAGTCCTAGAGTCGGCGGGGTGGAGTATCGACGCCTAGGGCGCAGCGGCCTGACCGTTAGCCAGATCGCATACGGAAACTGGATCACCCATGGTGACCAGATCGAGGCCGAGCAGGCGATCGCCTGCGTGCGCGCAGCCTTCGACGAAGGCATCACAACCTTCGACACCGCCGACGTCTACGCCGGCGGGCGGGCCGAGGCCGTGCTGGGCGAGGCGCTCGCCGGCGTCCGGCGCGAGTCCTACGAGCTCGCGACCAAGGTCTTCTGGCCGACGGGCCCCGGCCAGAACGACAGGGGCCTGGGCCGGAAGCACATCATCGAGTCGATGAACGCGTCGCTGAAGCGGCTGCGCACCGACTACGTCGACCTGTACCAGGCGCACCGCTACGACCCGACGGTGCCGCTCGAGGAGACACTTCGGGCGTTCGACGACCTGGTGCGCACCGGCAAGACGCTCTACATCGGCGTCTCCGAGTGGTCCGCCGAACAGATCACCGAGGCGGTGCGGCTGGCCGGGGAGCTGGGCCTGGACCGGATCATCTCCAACCAGCCGCAGTACTCGGCGCTCGTGCGCACGATCGAGGCCGAGATCGTGCCGGCGTCCGCGAAGGCGGGTGTCTCGCAGATCGTCTGGTCGCCGATCGCGCAGGGCGTGCTGACCGGTAAGTACCTTCCAGGGCAGCCTCCGCCCCCCGGCAGCCGCGCCACCGGCGCCACCGGCTCCGGCTTCATCCAGCGCCTGATGGGCGACGATGTGCTGACCGCCGTGCAGAACCTGCGCCCGATCGCCGACGAGGCCGGGCTCTCGCTCGCCCAACTGGCCGTCGCGTGGGTGCTGCAGAACGACAACGTCGCGTCCGCGATCATCGGCGCATCCCGGCCCGAGCAGGTCCGCGAGAACGTCAAGGCCGCCGGCGTCACTCTCGCCCCGGAGGCCCTCGCCCGCATCGACGAGGCACTCGGCGGCGTCGCCGAGTCCTAGCCAGGCACGCGCGGCTGTGGTGGCCGGCCCGGTCCGTATGCCGGCCGGCCACCACAGCCGCGCGTGGCGGGTACGAGGACTTCGCCGCGAACGGCGGCCAGCGGTCAGCCGGTGAAAGCCCTGGCGAGTGCGCGCCAGGTCGCGTCCAGGTCGGACATGTCGGAGTAGGCACTGTCCATTTCCAGGATCACCGCGCCGTGGGCGGCGGCGAACAGCGCCTGGGCGACCCAGGGGTCGCCGGTCGCCCGGTAGAACGGCTCGCCGGACCAGCCGTCCAGACCGGGGGTCAGCAGGCTCCGGTCGATGCGGCCGGAGGTGGCGAGCCGGTAGAGGTTGGCGCTCATGAGCGCGAACCGCCGGTACTCGGCCAGGAGCGCGGTGACGACACCCGCGGCGCTCGCCGAGTCGACGACGGCGTGCAGCGCGTCGCCCATCTCGAACAGGCCGGTCTCGACGAGCGCCGCCTCCAGCGCCGGCTTGCCGGGCAGGTGCTTGTAGAGCGACGCCGCCCTGATACCGACCTCGTCACCGAGACGGCGCATCGTCAACGCGTCCGCCCCCTCCGCCGCCAGCACCGCGAGCCCGGCGGCGACGATCTCGCGCACCCGCTCCGACCGTCCCGCCGGCTCCGGCCGCGCCGCGATCCGCGCCAGCGGCAGCCCGGCCAGCTCCCCGCCGACGCCCCCCGCCGTCGTGGTGGCGTGGGCGGTCAGTTGATCCGCTCCAGGACGAAGGCCGGGTGGCGGGGAGCGATCGCGGCGAGCTCCTCGTCGGACGAGTCGGGCCCCACACCGCCGAAGAAGACGCCGACCTCGGCCTTCCACCGCTGAAGGTAGGAGCGCAGCACCCGGACCTTCTCCTGGTCGGCCAGCTCCGTGGCTCGGTAGTGGGCTCGGGACCGGCCGAGCAGCAGGTACAGCTCGCCGTCGGCCGCCCGCACGTTGCGCACCCACTGGCCGTGGCCGCGAGGCGACACCAGATACTCCCGGCCGTCGAGGACGAGAAGGTTGACGGGCGTGCGCCGCGGCTCGCCGCTGGTCCGGCCACGCACCTCGAGCACTCGGCTGCCGAGCACGCTCACCCCGCGCCGGGTGAGGGCCGCGACCAGGCGGTTGAAGACCTTCCGGGTGAACGCGCCCGGCGCCTGGTAGTGCGCCGACGCGCCCGGCATGGCGGAACCAGCGGCCTCGGCGGAAACAGTGGACTCGGCGGCCGGCAGGGCCTCGTTCATGACGACTCCCAAGAAGGTAGCTAACAGCGTTAGCCCACTATGGCTAACGCCGTTAGCTTCGTCAACCGTCGTGGCTAACTTTGTTAGCCACGGCGATCTGGATCTTCACCGACCGCGGTGGCGCCGCGTGCGCGCCAGGCCGCTCGTGCTCGCGGCTCAGGTCGTCGGGCGCAGGCTCATCGGGCCGTAGACCTTGCGGCCCGCATCGCACAGCGTGACCTGCGTGACGCCGCCGTCGAGCAGCTCGGACCAGATCTCCCCGATCCAGGTCTCCGCGTCGCCCTGACTCGGGAACGACTCGGACCCGGACGCCCCGGCCACCGTCACCAGCGCCCCGTCCTCGGCCTCGTACCGCCAGGTCCAGCTCACCCGCGCACCTCCTCGTGAACCCGCCACGACCGTCGGCGGCATCCCGCCGTCCACCCCATCCAACCGTCACTGGCCTCGGGCGGGGCGGTCAGGCCAGGATGTGCCCTACGTCGGTAACGCCGGCTGTCCGCGACCTCGGCACGGATTCGCCACCGATTGGCTACCGTAGGCGCGACGCCCCGCCTCGCGTTCGGTGGTCAGCCGGCCGGCGCCCGCGCGCGGGCACGTCGGCGGGCCCGGACCTGCCAGGGGACGAACGGGCCGGGCGGCCCAGCGGCCGGGCAAGACCCGGCATGTCGGCGCCAGCACCGGCACGCGCAGGCCAGCATCAGAAGCGGAGGAATGTCCACGTGGTCACACAGCTCGCCGAGGCGGCCCAGCACAGCGACAGCGGGTTCGCCCCCTGGGTCGTGGCGGCCCTCACGTTCGGCTCGATCATCCTGCTCGGCATCGTGCTGACGCTGATGACGCTCGCGGAGCGCAAGCGCCACCCGCACGTCTGAGCATCCGCCGGAGGGCCCGCGGCCACGTGGGCGTCACGCCCGCCGCGGCGGCACCCACGAACCGCGCCAGCAGGTGGCTGGGGACGCCTCGGCCAGGCCCCGGCGCGGCGGGCGGCCTGGTCTGACACCGGCCGTCCGCGGCAGAGAGCGGGGCAGGAGAAGTGCGCGTCACCCTGCTGGGCACGGGCTCGGCCGACGGCTGGCCGAATCCGTGGTGTGCGTGTTCGTCGTGCACCTGGGCACGCGACACCGGTAATGCCCGCACGCAGACGGGCGTGCTGCTCGACGACGCCATGCTCGTCGATCTCGGGCCGGACGTGCCGCGCGCGGCGGCCCGGTTCGGCGTCGACCTGGGCGGCCTGCGCCACCTCGTGGTCGGGCACGCCCATCCGGACCACATCGGGCCGGAGGTGCTGATGTGGCGGTCGTGGAGCACCGCGGCCGACCGCCCGCTCGACGTCGTCGGCCCGCCGGCGGTGCTCGACGTCGTCGCGGCCTTCCTGACCCGCTGGGAGCGACGGGCACCCGGCGAGGCCGGCTCGCCGCTGCGCCCCAGGCAGGCCCTTGCCGGCAATGCCATCCGGCTGGGCGGTCCGGGGCCGGACGGGGACGGCTACCTGGTGGTTCCGGTCGCGGCGGCGCACGGGGACGCCTCGATCGGGCCCGCGGTGCTCTACGACATCACCGCCCCGGACGGTGCCCGGCTGCTCTACGCCTGCGACACCGGTCCGCTGCCCGCGGCGACCATCGAGGCGCTGGCCGGCCGGGAGTTCGACGTGGCACTGGTCGAGGAGAACAACGGCGACCAGCCCGGCTTCGGCGACCACCTGGACCTGGCGACGTTCGCCGCCGACGTCGATCGGCTCCGCGCGCATGGCGCCCTGACGGGCACCTCGACCGTCGTCGCCGTCCACCTGAGCCACCGCAACCCGCCGGGTCCGCGGCTCGCCGAGCGCCTGGCCGCGATCGGCGTCGACCTGCTTCCGGACGGCGCGGTCCTCGAGGCCGCCCCCGGAAAGCGCGCCACCGTCACGCTTCCCTCGCCGGGCTGAGGCCGGCGCTGCCCGGCCGGGCACCCGTCCCCCGGCCGGGCAGCGGCAAAGGCTCCGCGAACAGGACAGCCCGGGCGGGCCCTTCCGCCCGCCCCGCCGGGGCACCGGCGTCCGGATCTGGCACCGTGGGTACTTCCCTGCCGTGACGTGTCGGACGGGCCACAATGTCCGTGGCCGCGGCGTTCGCATGGGACGCGCCCTGGCTGTGCTCATGGGTCTGTGGGCGGGGCTCGGCTGGGTGCCGGCGGACGGCGTCTCCGGCCGGTTGGCGGCGCTGGTGGGCGTCGTCGCGCTGGGGGTCGTCGTCACCGGCCGTTCCGCGCGGGCCCGCCCGCCGGCCGGGCGAGCCAGGCTCGACGCCGTCTCGGCGCTCGCGCTCATGCTCGTGGTGGTGGCCTCGGCCGCCGCGGCCCTCACCCCACCCAACATCGGCTGACGCCGACGCGAGGTGGCTCAGTCGAGGCGTAGTTCGTAGAGGTAGAGGCCGCCGGAGGCGGCTACGGCGAGGCCGCGCGAGTCGGGCAGCCAGGCGCAGTCCCTGGCCGCGCCGTCGAACCGCATCAGCGTGACGCACCGCCAGCGCGCCGTCTCCCAGATCCGCACCGAGCCGTCGCCGCCGGCGCTGGCGAGGAACGCCCCGTCGGGGCTGACCGCCGCGCCCCGGACCGTGTGGGTGTGCCCCGTCAGCACCGGGCCCGCCCGCCAGCCGTCGGTCCACCAGACCCTCAGCGTGTGGTCGGCGCCCGCGGAGGCCAGGAAACGGCCGTCCGGCGCGACGGTGAGGCCCAGCACCTCGCCGGTGTGCCCGGTGAGCAGGTCCAGCGGCTCCAGCGTGGCGACGTCCCAGACCCGGATCTCCTGGTCAGCGCCGCCCGCGGCCACCCAGGCGCCGTCCGGGGCGACGACGCAGGTGTGCCCGGCGCCACCGCCACCGGTCGCCGGTTCGGTGTAGTAAGCCTCGATGTCGTAGGGATCTTCGGGGTATGGACCGGTCGGGTACAGGTCGGTGTCGTTCGGGTTCCGGGCCCGTCGGCCCGTGGTGGACGGCTGGCTGGTCGACGGCTGGCTGCCGTACAGGCGCGACGGCTCACCCGGCCGGCGGCTGCCGGCGCCGCCTGGCCCGCTGGCGCCGCGGCCGCCGGCGCTGCCGCCGCCGGCCTTGCGGCCGGCGAACGAGGCGAGCCACTCGCCGCTCTGGGTGTCCCACATCCGCACGGCGCCGTCCGCGCATGCGCCCACCAGCCAGGAACCGTCGGGCGACGCGGCGAAGCCGCGGACCTCGCTCGGTGAGCTAAGGACGGCCCGGACCGTGCCGGTTGCGGGCTCCCACAGCCGCACACCGCCGTCCCGGCCGGGCAGCGCCACCCAGCTGTCGTCGGGGGCAACCGCGCCGCCACGGACGGGGTTGAGCCGCTCCCCCACCAGCGCGGCCCCCTGCTCGGCCGTGGCGACGTCCCACTGGACGGCAGTGGCGTCCTCGGAGACGGAGACGACCCAGCGCCCGTCCGAGCTCGCGACGCAGGCGCGCATCCCCTCATCCCGGCCGCTCGCCGCGACGCCCGGGTCGGCGAGCCCCACATCCCAGATCCGCAGCGCCCCGTGCCGACCGGCGGAGACCAGCCAGCTCCCGTCCGGGGCGATCGCGCAGACCGCCGCCGTCCCGCTCGGACCGACCAGCTGGCGACGCGTGCCGGTCGCCGTGTCCCACAGCCGCACGACGCCGTCGGCCGCGGTCGCGGCCACCGCCGCGCCGTCCGCGGTGACCGCGCAGCCGCGCGCCGCGGCGCCCACGTCGTAGCGCGCGACGGCCATGCGGGCCGCCGGGTCCCACCGCCGGACCGTGCCGTCCTCCCCGGCGGAGACCAGCCAGGCCGGCCCGTGGCAGCCAGCGAGCCGGCGCACCGGACCGCGGTGCCCGCGCAGCTCACCGACCGGGGCGCCGCCCTGGCGGGTGTCGAACAGCCGGATCACCCCGTCCTCGCACGCCGCCGCGAGCAGCGAGCCGTCGGGCGAGATCGCGCAGTCGCGGAGCCGGCGGCCTGGTGTCACCACGATCATCGGGCCGGGCAGGCCGCTGCGGGCGCGCCAGCAGCGGACGATGCCGTCGTCGCCACAGGTCGCGAACCAGGCGCCGGACGGCGCGACCGCGGCGCCGCGCACCTCCCCGGAATGGCCGCGCAGCTCGAACCGGGCCGGGCCGCCGCGGGCGTCCCAGACCCGGACCACCCGGTCCGCGCCGCCCGACACGAGGAAGCCGCCGTCCAGCGCGATCACGCAGGTGTGCACGGCGCCCGTGTGGCCGGTCAGCACCGCGCGGGCGGCGGATGCGTCCGCGTCCCAGATCTGAACGGTGCCGTCGTCGCCGGCGCAGGCCAGCCAGTCGCCCGACGGGGCCACCGCGCAGGCGTTGACCGACGGGCGATGGGCCTGGAGCACCCGGACGAGCCCGGGGTGCGGCTGGTCGGGCAGGCTCCAGCGGTTGACCAGCCGCGGCCCGCGCACGGTGGCGGCGAACTGGGCGCGGGCGCCGGCCAGCGCCGGGATGCCGTCGAGCCGGCTCGCCAGCACCGCGCTCAGGGCGTCCGGCGGGTCGGTGGGGCCGAACAGGTGGGCGGTCTGGCGCAGCACACGACGCAACGCCCTGGGCGCCGGATCCGCCGGGTCCAGCTCGGTGGCGAGCGCCAGGTCCGCGTCGACGGCGACCAGGCCGAGGCTGGGCCGGGCGAGTTTGGCGACGGTCCAGCGCAGGTCGCGCACCAGCGCGAGCGCCTCGTCGGCCCGGCCGGCGCCGCCGAGGTGCGCGACCAGGTTCGTCCACACGTAGCCGGCTCGGCTCGGCAGCTCCCACCAGGCCACGGGCGCAGGGCTTCCCGCCGGATCGGCGCCAGGGTCCGCGAAGCCCGCGCCGGGGCGCTCGGTGCCACCAGCGACGTCGCCGCCGTAGTTGTCGGTGTCCCCGAGGTCGTAGCCGTAGCCCCCGGTGTCCTCGGCGCCCGGAAGGCCGGCCGCGGGTGGCCGGCCCGGCACGAGCAGTCGGGCCCGCAGCGCGTCGCACAGCACCCCGTGCAGCTCACGCAGCCGCCGCGGGCCGACGCGGACACGCAGGTAGGAGCGCAGCACATCCTGCATCAGCAACGCCGGCGGGTACCGGCGGTAGGCGAGCACCAGCGACAGGTCGAGGAGCTCCTGGCACAGGTCGTCGACCTCGTCGAGGGTGAGCTCCCCGGTGGCGCCCCAGTAGGCGTCGAGCACATAGCGGGGGATCTCGACGTCCTCGGGGAAGACGGCGAGTTCCAGGTACCGGTCCAGCTCGTCGCCGGTGAGCAGGCCGACACTCGCCGACAGGGTGGCGCCGACGGCCTGGTTGCGGTCCTCGAGCCGGGTGACGTCGAACGCCGTCGGGCCGCGGCGGGCCAGCCGGGCGAGCACCCGGTCGGCGGCACGCGGTGGCGGCACGCCGTCGCGCACCAGCCGGACGAGTGCCCGGTTGACCAGCCGCAGCAGCACCGGCCAACGCCCGGTCGCGTCCAGCAGCCGCCGCGCCCGGTCGGCCGGCAGCACCTGGCCCAGCGCGAGCCCAACCTCCCGGATCGGCTTCCCGACCTCCCCGATCGGCTTCCGGACCTCCCAGATTGGCTCCGCAGGCTCCGCCAATCCGGCAGGAACCCCGAATCGGGCAGGAACCCCGGATCCGGCAGGAACCCCGGCTTCGGCGGTCTCGGTCGCGCCGCTGGCATCGGTCCGGCCGGTGGCATCGGTCCCGCGGGTGGCGCCGCCGCCGGTGCCAGTCCCCCAGATGGGCGCCTCCCCCTGCCCCGGGCTGAGGTCGAGGGTGAGGAGGCGGGCGGCCTCCGCGTCGGACATCGCCAGCACCTCGACCGTGTCGGCGGCGGCGAGGTCCGAACGCAGATCCCGCATCCGGGTGGTGACCAGCCGAACGCAGCCCGGGCCGCCCTGCAGGAACGGCGCGAGCTGTGCCCGCGTCCATACGTCGTCGACGACGAGCAGCCGCCGAGGCGTGCCGAGCAGCTCGCCGAGGCGGAACCCGGCCTGTTCGGGGTCCGCGAGCGCCGGCCGGGCGCCGGACAGGGCCTCGCTCAGGTCGTTGATCTTGTCCGCGAGGTTCGCGCCGGTCACCGACTCGCCGACGGTCACCCACAGCACCCCGCCGGGGAACGCGCCGGCGATCTCCGGGCGCCGGCACACCTCCGCGGCGAGCGTGGTCTTGCCGAAGCCGCCCACTCCGCGCAGCACCACCGTCCGTGGCGGGACCGCGCCCTGGGACCGCTCCCCCGGCGCCGCGCCGCCGGGGACGACCGGAAAGGCGCCCGTCCCACCGTCGCCGACCGCCGACGGCACAGCCGGCAGTCGCGACGCCGAGGTCCCGGCCGTCTGGGCGATCTGCCGGTGGACCAGCGAAGGCGGCAGGGCGGGCAAGGTGATCTCGTCAACGGTGTCCGCGTCCGCGTCTAGGTCCGCGTCCACGTCGACGTCCGGTGCCGCCGCGCCAGCGGGCGGCGTGGCGGCGCGGGTGACGCCGGTGGCGTGGGCCAGCAGCCGGGTGAGAACGGCCTCGGTGAGCTCCGGACGGGCGACGACCTTGCCGTGCGGCGACGGCACCATCCACGGCCGGCGCGGCCCGGTGCCCACCGGCGCCGCGTCCGGGCTGACCGTGCCGACCCCGACGATGACCACGGCGGGGCCAGGCATCAGGGTGTGGCCGTTCGCAGGGCCGGCGGATGCCTCCTCCAGCTCGCGGCGCTCGCGCTCACGCAGCTTGACCAGGGCATCGAGGACGGCCGTCTCGAGGTCGGCCGGCGCCCGGAAGCTCGTGGTGATGAGGCCGGCGTCGTTCAGCCGCTCACGGAAGCGGCGCTGGCGGCCGCCGTGGACGATGTCCGAGAACTCCTGGAACGGGACGAGCGCATCCTCAGCGAGCAGGAACACCAGCCGTGGGATGCCGGCCTCAGTGGCCGCCTCGAACTCGACCTCGGTGTAGGACAGGTCCGGCCGCTCGCGCACCGGCGAGCCGTAGCGGAAGCCGATCAGGCCGACGTAGACGTCGCTCGCGCGGACCTGCTGGGCGCAGAAGTCGGCCGGCGGGTCGTCGCGGGCACCGAAGTACGCCATGTCGACGGCGAGGTCGCCCGCCCGCGCCACGGCACGCTCCGCCGCGGCGACGAACGACAGGTCGCGCGGGTAGGCCCGGAGCTCGGACGTGTGGCTGAGGAACACCCGCCGCCGGTCGCCCGCCCCCCACCTCCGCGGGGCGATTCCCCGCCGATCCGGAACCAGCGACACATCTGGAAACTACCGCCTTCGCCCCACCCTGATCGCCATCCTTGCTCGCCGGTTGTGTCGCTCGCCCGATTCATGCTGTTCGCGCCATCTGGTCTCACCGTCCGCCCACATGCGACCTACCCGATCCGGCCCGATTCGGCGGGTTCGTCCACGGTGATCATGCGATGTTCCCGGGCCGTGAGGTCCACCCCCGTTCGTGCCCCTACATCGCCCCGGCTGAGGTGAGCCCACCGGATCGGCGCCCCCCACCGGCCCGCACTGGCCGACGTCGGCCCGGGTCGGCCCGAACCCCCGCCGACGTAGGGCCGGTGACCGTCGTCGACCTCGGCCGACGAGCCACTCACGGGGGCGCGCGGCCCGGGGCACGGACAATCAGGTAGTAAGGACCTCGTGGAGAACCCGCTGACCGCCGCGACCGGGGCGTCCTCGGCCGGAGAGCCGACGGCTGGGGTGTCGCCCGCGGCCACGGCCAGCTGGGCGGGCGTCTCGGCCAACATCGGCGAGGTGCCCGAGCCGGACGCGGCGGCGGCCGCCGTCGAGCAGGCCGCCGCGCACCGCCGGGCGCGCGCGCTCGACCTGCCGCGGGGCTCGCTCGGCAAGCTCTCCGAGGTGGCCGCCTGGCTCGCCGCGGTCCAGGGCACGTCGCCGCCGCGGCCGATCACGCGGGCCCGCGCCATCCTCCTGGCCGCCGACCACGGCATCGCCGAGGCAGGCCTGTATCCCTGGCCGGCCGGCGCCACCGCCCGCCGGCTGGCCGCCGTCGCCGCCGGCGCCTCGCCGCTCGCCGTCCTCGCCCGCCGCGCCGGCGTCGGCCTGCGCCTCGTCGACATCGCCCTCGGCGTGACGGCCGACGGCGGCGCGGGAACCGGGCTGCCGGACGACGAGGGCTACCGGGTACGGGCTGGCAACGGGCGGATCGACCAGGACGACGCGCTGACCGTCGCCGAGGCCGAACGGGCTTTCGCGACCGGCCGGCGGCTCGCGGACGAGGAGATCGACGCGGGCGCGGACCTGCTGATCCCGGGCGCGCTGGGCGTGGGGGCCGACACCGCCGCAGCGGTCGTCGTCGCGGCGCTGCGCGACCACGAGCCGATCGACGTCGTGGACCGCGGCGACGGCGTCGACGACGCGCGCTGGATGCTGCGCACCGCGGCGATCCGGGACGCGCTTCGCCGCACCCGCCCGTTCGCCCCCGACGCCCGCTCGGTGCTGCGGGTCGCCGGCGGCGCGGACCTCGCGGCCATCGCCGGCGTGCTCGTCCAGGCCGCCGTCCGGCGCACCCCGGTCATCGTCGACGGCCCCGCGGCCTGCGCCGCGGCGCTCGCCGCCGAGCGGCTGGCGCCGGGCTCGCGCGCCTGGTGGCTGGTGGGCAGCGACTGTCCCGACCCGGCGGCACGCCACGCGGCCGAGGCGCTCAGCCTGTCCCCGCTGGTCGACCTGAAGATCCGCGTCGACGACGGAACCGGCGCGTTCGCCGCGGCCGCGCTGGTGGCGGCCGCGGTGGAGACCGCCGCCGACCTCGACGCCGCCGCGGCGGAGGCCGGGGCGGCGGCGGGCGAAGCCGAGGCCGACGTCGACGCGGCGGACATCACCTGATGGTTCGTCCATGAGCCTTCGCACCATGCTCGCCGTGCTCACCGCCGCGCCGGTGCGCCCGACCGAGCCGGTGAGCCGGACCGCGGCGAGCCGGCTGACGACGCTCGCCCCGCTGGGCGGCCTGCTGCTCGGCCTGGTCACGGCCGTGGTCGTCGTCACCATCCGGGTGTGGGCGGAGCTGCCCGGCGGCGAGCCCCAGTCGCTGCTGCCGGCCGCCGGCGGCCTGGCGCTGCTCGCTCTGGCGACCGGGGCACGTCACCTGACCGGCCTCGCCGCGGTCGCGGACGCTCTCGCCGGTGACCGGGCCAGGCGGGATGCGCCGGTCTGGGACGCGCCGGCGGACAGCCCCGGCGGCGCGCTGACCGGGGTCGGCGCGGTCACGGTGCTGTTCACCGTGCTGATCCAGGTCTTCGCGCTGAGCACGGCGATCCTCGCCCATCGCGGCACGGTCAGCATCCTCGTCGCCTGTCTGGCCAGCCGGCTGGCCGTCACCCTGGCCGGCGCCCGCCTCTCGCGGGAACCCGAGGCAGGCGAGGTGCCCGCCACCCGTCTCTCCGCCCGGGCCGCCGTCCCGGCGGCCAGCACGGTCGCCGGCGCGGCCGTGTCCAGGCGGCGGATCGTGGTGGGCCAGGTCTCGACGTCCGGCGCGGCGCTCGCGACGGTGCTGTCGTTCGTGCTGGCCACGATCGCCGGCCGCCTCGACTACGACGGGGGCGACCCCAGCCGAGCCCTGCGCGCCGTCGTCGCCCTCGCGCTCGCCACCGCCGCCGGCCTGCTGCTGCGCCGGTTCCTGGCCCGCCGTCTCGGCGGCACCCCCGCACCGGTCCTCTGCGCCATCGTCGAGCTGACCGTCACGGTCGCCCTCATCACGATGGCCTTCACGATCCCCGGCCGCATCCAGGACGCCATCGGCGGCTGATCCTCCCGCCCAGGCGTCCGGCCTGGACGGGGGATCGGAGGCGTGCTCGGATCAGCTGGCTGAGGCGCGGTCCTCAGCGAGCTGGATGAGGGTGCGGGTGATGGCGCCGGTGGCGGCCTTGGGGGTGTGGCCGTAGGGCTCGCCGCCGTTCCAGGACGGGCCGGCGATGTCCAGGTGAGCCCAGGGGATGTCGGCGGGCGCGAAGGCGGCCAGGAAGTGGGCGGCGACAAGCATGCCGCCGTCGCGGCTGCCGTTGGTCGGCACGTTGGCGATGTCGGCGACCGTCGAGTCCAGGCCCTTGCGCAGCTCCGGCGGCATCGGCATCGGCCAGACGGCCTCGCCGGTGGCCTTCGCCGCGGCGGCGACCGCGTCGACGGCGCCGTCCCGGCCGAGCAGGCCGGTGGTGCGCTGGCCGAGCGCGACGATCTGCGCGCCGGTGAGCGTCGCGACGTCGACGATCATCGCCGGCTTCTCCTCGCCCGCCCGCACCAGCGCGTCACCGAGCACCAGCCGGCCCTCGGCGTCGGTGTTGAGCACCTCGACCCGGGTGCCACCGCGCAGCGTGAGCACGTCCGACGGCCGGATCGCCGTCCCGCTCGGCATGTTCTCCGCGCAGGCGAGCCAGCCGACCACCCGGGCCGGCAGCCGCAGCCGCGCGGCCGCGACGAGGGCCGCCAGCACGGACGCGGAGCCCGCCATGTCGGTCTTCATCCACTCCATCGACGTTGGCGGCTTGAGCGAGAGGCCGCCCGAGTCGAACGTGATGCCCTTGCCGACGAGCGCCAGCGCCACCGGCGCCGGCTCGGCGCCGTCGGCGGCGCCCGCGCCCGGCCACTCCAGGCGCACCAGCCGGGGCGGGTTGGTGGAGCCCTGCCCGACGCCGAGCAGGCCGCCGTACCCGCCGTCCGCGAGCTCCTTCTCGTCCAGGACCTCGACGAGCAGGCCGGCCGCGGCCGCCTCCTGCTCGGCGATCTCCGCGAGCCGCGCCGGGGGCAGGTGCCCGGGCGGGGTGTTCACCAGGTCACGCACCAGCCGGACCGCGTCGGTCACGGTCACCGCGTGCTCGACCGCGGTGGCGGCCATCTCCGCGTCCGCCTCGTCGACGAGCACGACGACCTCCTCGGCCGGGGCCGGGCGGCCCTTCGCCGACGTCGTCCGGAACACGTCGAAGCTGTACGCGCCGAGCAGCGCGCCCTCGGCGACCGACCGCACCGACTCGGGGGTGGCCGCGCCGCCCGCGAGCGCGAGCGTGGTCGCGACCTTGGCGGTGCCGGCGAGCGCCCGCGTCGCCGCCCCCGCGGCGCGCCGCAGCGCCTCGTGCTCGAGCTCCCCCGCCCCGCCGGCCGGCAGCGGCCCGACCCCGACGGCGACGACGCTGCCCGCCTGGATCGCGCCGAGCGTCGCGAACCGGACCACGTCGCCGGCCCGGCCGGTCGCGCCGACGTCGGCGAGCACCTTGGCCAGCCGGCCGCCGAGCGCCGCGTCAAGCTCGGTCGAGCCGCCGAGCGGTATCGGGCCGTCATCGCCGGCGGCGGTACCGATCACCACCGCGTCCACGTCCAGGGTCTTGAGGGCTGCGGCTGCGGCGGCGGCGGAGGTCATGCCCAAAGCCTAATGCTTCCAAGCGGAAGTGCCTGCTCGCGCCCGACCAGGTGGAAGCGGTCTACGCTGCGGTGACATGGCCGAGACCTCCGCGACCTCCGAGACCACCGAGACCACCGAGACCACCGGCGGCGCCCCGCTGCTGCGCACGCCGCTGTTCGAGCGGCACGTTGAGGCCGGTGCCAAGCTCGCCTCGTTCGGTGGCTGGGAGATGCCGATCGAGTACACCGGCGGCGGGGTGCTCGCCGAGCACAAGGCCGTCCGCGAGGCAGTCGGCGTCTTCGACGTGAGCCACCTCGGCAAGGCCAGGGTGGCCGGCCCCGGCGCCGCCGCCTTCGTCAACGCCGCCCTCACCAACGACCTCGGCCGCATCAGCCCAGGGCGAGCGCAGTACACGCTGTGCTGCGACGAGTCCGGCGGCGTCGTCGACGACCTGATCGCCTACCTCTACGGTGACGAGGACGTCTTCCTGGTGCCGAACGCGGCGAACACCGCGGAGGTGGTGCGCCGGCTCGCCGCCGCCGCGCCGCCCGGGCTCACGGTCACCAATCTGCACGACGCCTATGGCGTGCTCGCCGTGCAGGGCCCGCGCGCGCCCGAGGTGCTCGTGGCGCTTGGCCTGCCGGCCGAGGGCGACTACATGTCGTTCCGCGACGCCGAGTGGAAGGGCCGGCCGGTCGTCGTCTGCCGCTCCGGCTACACCGGCGAGCGCGGCTACGAGCTGCTGCCCCACTGGGGCGACGCGGTCGAGCTGTGGGACGCGCTGCTCGCCGTCGCCTCGGGTCTCGGCGGGCGGGCCTGCGGCCTGGGCGCGCGGGACACGCTGCGCACCGAGATGGGCTATCCGCTGCACGGTCAGGACCTGTCGCTGTCGATCAGCCCGGTGCGGGCGCGGGCCGGCTGGGCGGTCGGCTGGGGCAAGGAGGCGTTCTGGGGCCGGGAGGCGCTGCTCGCCGAGCGGGCCGCCGGGGCGACGCGGCTGCTGTGGGGCCTGAAGGCCACCGACCGCGGGATCCCCCGGCCGCACATGCACGTCCTCGACGCGGCCGGTACCGATGTGGGCGAGGTCACCAGCGGCACGTTCTCGCCGACCCTGCGGGTCGGCATCGGCCTCGCGCTGCTCGACCGCTCTGTGAGCGAGGGCGACGAGGTCGGCGTGGACGTCCGCGGACGGCGGTCGACGATGACGGTGGTGCGCCCGCCGTTCGTCCCGTCGTCGCCCAAGTAGCGGCCGCGCCGCGGTCGTCGATCCTCGACGGCCGACCTGCGAGGTTGGTCACACTGGCCGGCAGCCATCGACGAAGCCTGGTCGCAATCCCGGCTTCGAACCGGACCGGAATCGATGCCCAGCGCACGGCAAGTTCCCGACCCGTAACCAGCCCAGCCCCGGACATACACGCCAACCCCGGAACCACAGAGGGAGGGCGCCCCGCGCCCGACAGACATCCCATGGGCTCGGATGTCCAGCCACAGCAAGTGACGGCGCATTGGCGCAATGCCTACCCAGCCACCGCGTCAGCCCGGTCCCAGCTCTACCACCGCCATCTGCCAGGGCCCGGTACCACGCGGGGAGGGCGCTCAGCGCCCGACACGGGGCGAGCGCGCCCAGCGTCTCGCCCCGACAGGCGGGTCGGCGATGGATGCGCAAGCATCCTTATCGCCGACCGCCACAACCTGCCCGACGGGTGGCCATGCCGTGAAAGACTGGGCAGCCGGGACCATCGGCGGTCCCGCAGGGGTGGCAGGGCACGCGGATCAACATGATCGCGGCCCGCGCGGCCCTGCTGGCTACGAGTAACGAGAAGGGGCCCTTGGCGTGGCAGAATCTGCGGCCGGTCCCGTCGACCTTGTCATCCTCGGTGGCGGCAGCGGCGGATACGCCGCCGCGCTGCGCGCCGCCGAGCTCGGACTGAGCGTTGTCCTGGTCGAGAAGGACAAGCTTGGCGGCACGTGCCTCCACCGCGGGTGCATCCCGACGAAGGCGCTGCTGCACTCGGCGGAGATCGTGGACAACATCCACGAGAGCGAGACCTTCGGCGTCCTGTCGACCTTCAACGGGGTCGACATGGCCAAGGTCAACGCGTATAAGGAGTCGGTCGTCGGCGGCCTGTTCAAGGGCCTGACGGGGCTCATCAAGGCGCGCGGCATCGAGGTCGTCACGGGCGAGGGCCGGCTGGTCTCCCCGACCGCGGTCGCCGTCGGCGGCCGGGTCGTCGAGGGCCGGCACGTGATCCTGGCCACGGGTTCCTACTCGCGCTCCCTTCCCGGCCTGGAGATCGACCACGAGAAGGTCATCACCAGCGAGGACGCGCTGGAGCTGGACCGGGTGCCCGGTTCGGTCGTCGTGCTCGGCGGCGGCGTCATCGGCTGCGAGTTCGCGTCGGTGTGGCGCTCCTACGGCGCCGACGTCACGATCGTCGAGGCCCTGCCGCACCTGGTGCCGCTGGAGGACGAGTCCAGCTCGAAGCTGCTGGAGCGCGGCTTCCGTCGCCGTGGCATCAAGTTCAAGCTGAAGACCCGTTTCTCCGGGGTGAAGACCACCGACCACGGCGTCACGGTCTCGCTCGAGGACGGCTCGACGCTGGACGCCGAGCTGCTGCTCGTCGCGGTCGGCCGCGGCCCGGTCTCCGAGGGCCTCGGCTACGACGAGGTCGGCGTCGCGATCGAGCGTGGCTTCGTGCTCGTCGACCGCGACCTGCGGACCAACATCCCGACGATCTCGGCGATCGGCGACCTGCGGCCGGGCCTGCAGCTCGCGCACGTCGGCTTCGCCGAGGGCATCTTCGTAGCCGAGCAGCTCGCCGGGCTGAACCCAGTGCCGATCGACTACGACAACGTCCCCCGGGTCACGTACTCCTCCCCGGAGGTGGCCTCGGTCGGCGTGACGCTCGCGGTCGCGCGGGAGCGGTTCGGCGCGGACGCGGTCACCTCGGTGACCTACAACCTCGCGGGCAACGGGAAGTCCCAGATTCTGAAGACTTCCGGCGCGGTCACGGTCATCGCCGTCAAGGGCGGGCCGGTGGTCGGCGTGCACATGGTCGGTGACCGGGTTGGCGAGCTGATCGCCGAAGCGCAGCTGATCACGAACTGGGAGGCGTACCCGGCGGACGTCGCCCAGCTGATCCACCCACACCCGACCATGTCGGAGGCACTCGGCGAGGCCCACCTCGCCCTGGCCGGCAAGCCGCTGCACCTGCACGACTGACGGCTGGCGCCGGGTGCATCCCCGCTCACGCGAGACCCCGGCGACCCGCCGCACCGCAACCCGCCAGGCACGGCACCTGGCCTCGGCCAGGTGCCGGCACGCGTCCCGCTAGGCGTATCGCCGCCCCGTGGACGCCCGCCCGGCGTCGCGGCATCATGCCGCCCGTCTGCCCGCCTGCCACCGCACGCTCGGTCCGGCGGCAGGCGAGCGGGGCGATGTCGAGACGCCGGCCGGGCGGCGCGGTGGCGGGGCGCCCCACGGGCACCATGAAGGAGTCCCGCAGCAATGTCTGTATCCGTCACGATGCCCCGCCTGGGCGAGAGCGTGTCCGAGGGCACGGTCACCCGGTGGCTCAAGCAGGAGGGTGAGCGCGTCGAGGCCGACGAGCCCCTCCTCGAGGTCAGCACTGACAAGGTCGACACCGAGATCCCGGCGCCGGCCTCCGGCGTGCTCGCCTCGATCAAGGTCGCCGAGGACGAGACCGTCGAGGTCGGCGTCGAGCTCGCGGTGATCGAGGACGGCGCCGGCGGGGCCGCGGCCCCGGCCGCGGCCGCCGCGCCCGAGCCCGCTCCGGCTCCCCCGCCCCCGCCCCCGCCCCCGCCGGCACCGACGCCCCCGCCGGCACCAGCTCCTGTCGCCGCTACCCCGCCGCCGGCCCCGGCCGCGCCGACGCCCCCGCCGGTTCCCTCCCCGGTCGCCGTCGCCCCGGCTCCGTCCGCCAACGGCGAGGCGCGCTACGTCACCCCGCTGGTGCGCAAGATGGCCGGCGAGCTGGGCGTCGACCTGGGGTCGGTCACCGGCTCAGGCCCCGGCGGCCGCATCAGCAAGCAGGACATCCTGGACGCCGCCCGCTCGGCGGCACCCGCGCCGGCCGAAGCACCCGCGCCGGCTCCCACTGCCGCCCCGGCCCCGGCTGCCCCGGCTCCGACCGCCGCCGCCGTGCCCGCTCCCGCGCCCACCCGCCCGGCCGCCCCCCCCGCCCCGGTGCCGGCGCTGCGGGGCAAGACCGAGAAACTGTCCCGGCTGCGCTCGGTCATCGCCCGCCGCATGGTGGAGTCGCTGCAGGTCAGCGCCCAGTTGACCACGATCGTCGAAGCCGACGTCACGAAGATCGCCCGGCTGCGGGCGCAGGCGAAGGACGCGTTCGTGGCCCGCGAGGGTGTGAAGCTGTCGTTCCTGCCGTTCTTCGCGGTGGCCGCCTGTGAGGCGCTGCGCGAGCACCCGGTGCTCAACTCCAGCGTCGACACCGAGGCCGGCACGATCACCTACTACGACGTCGAGCACCTGGGCATCGCGGTGGACAGCGATCGCGGCCTCCTCGTGCCCGTGATCCACAGTGCCGGCGACCTGAACCTCGCCGGCATGGCCCGCAAGATCGACGACCTGGCGAAGCGGACCCGGGCGAACCAGGTCTCGCCCGACGAGCTGGGCGGCGGCACCTTCACGCTGACCAACACCGGCAGCCGGGGCGCGCTGATCGACACGCCGATCATCAACCAGCCGCAGGTCGGCATCCTCGGCACCGGCGCCGTCGTCAAGCGCCCGGCCGTCATCGAGGACCCGAACCTCGGCGAGGTGATCGCCGTTCGCTCGACGGTCTACCTGTCGCTGACCTACGACCACCGGGTCGTCGACGGCGCCGACGCGGCCCGCTTCCTCAACACGATCAAGACCCGCCTGGAAGAGGGCGCCTTCGAGGCCGAGCTCGGCCTCTAGCACCGGGTAAGAGGGCGGCCCGCGCACCACGCGGGCCGC
>NZ_JASNFO010000119.1:0-7293 GCF_032027725.1 Pseudofrankia coriaricola
ATCGGGGCGAGACGCTGGACGCGCTCGCCCCGTGTCGGGCGCTGAGCGCCCTCCCCGCGTGGTACCGGGCCCTGGCAGATGGCGGTGGTAGAGCTGGGACCGGGCTGACGAGGTGGCTGGGTAGGTACTGCGCCAATGCGCCGTCACCAGCTGTGGCTGGACATCCGAGCCCATGGGATGTCTGCCGGGCCCGCGTATCCGACTGGATACGCGGGCGGTGCTCAGGCGGTCGGGGCGGTCATCGCGTCCGGAGACTGGCGGCGGGCCGCGATCGCCTGCTGGTAGAGGCGGCCGGCGCGGTAGGACGAGCGGACGAGCGGACCGGCGAGCACACCGGCGAAGCCCAGCTCCTCGCCTCGCCGCGCCCACGCGACGAACTCCTCCGGCCTGACCCAGCGCTCCACCGGATGGTGACGCGGGGTGGGCCGCAGGTACTGGGTGACGGTCAGCAGGTCGCAGCCGGCGGCGACCAGGTCGGCCATCGCCGTCTCGATCTCGTCGTCGGTCTCGCCGAGCCCGAGGATCAGGTTCGACTTCGTCACCAGCCCCGCCGCGCGGGCGGCGCCGATGACCTCCAGCGAGCGCTCGTAGCGGAACGCCGGCCGGATCCGCTTGAAGATCCGGGGAACGGTCTCGACGTTGTGCGCCAGCACCTCTGGGACGGCGCCGAACACCTCGGCCAGCTGCTCGGGACGGCCGCCGAAGTCGGGGATGAGCACCTCGACCCCGGTACCGGGAGACATCTCGTGCACGGCGCGGACCGTCTCCGCGTACAGCCAGGAGCCGCCGTCGGGCAGGTCGTCGCGGGCGACACCGGTGATGGTCGCGTAGCGCAGGCCCATCGTGCGCACCGACTCGGCGACCCGGCGGGGCTCGTCCCGGTCGAGCGGGGCCGGCCGGCCGGAGTCGATCTGGCAGAAGTCGCACCGGCGGGTGCAGACATCACCGCCGATGAGGAACGTCGCCTCCCGGTCCTCCCAGCACTCGTAGATGTTGGGACAGCCGGCCTCCTCGCACACCGTGTGCAGGCCTTCGGCGCGGACCAGGTTCTTGATGTCGGAGTACTGCGGCCCGGTGCGCAGCCGGGTGCGGATCCACGGCGGCTTGCGCTCGATCGGCGTCGCCGCGTTGCGCGCCTCCAGCCGCAGCAGCGGGCGCCCCTCCGGCGCCACCGCGCTCATGCGGACACCGCCGCCGTCGGCTCGTGCGCCGCCAGGACCGCGCCGTCCCCGTCGGACGGGCGACCGCCGGTGAGGAGGTGGCTGAGGTGATGGAGCATGTGGTGCTCGACGACCGGTCGGGCCTCGGCGACCGTCACGGTCCGGCCCAGCTCACCGGTGAGGCTGCCGGCGCTCGCATCGGTGATCCCGCAGGCGATGATCCGGCTGAAGGCCTCCAGGTCGGGGCAGCAGTTCAGCGCGAAGCCGTGGTAGGTGACGCCCTTGCGCACCCGGATGCCGATGGCGCCCAGCTTTCGCTGGTCGTCCATCGTCCAGACGCCCGATCGCCCCTCAACCCGATGGGTCGGCACGCCGAACCCGGCGCACACGGCGATCATCGCGCCCTCAAGCGCCCTGACGTAGGCGACCACGTCGAGCGGCCGGGGCAGCGCCACGATCGGGTAGCCGACGAGCTGGCCAGGGCCGTGCCAAGTGATCTTGCCACCTCGGTCGACGTCGACGACCGGGGTGCCGTCGAGCGGGCGTTCCCAGGCCTCGGTGCGCCGGCCGGCGGTGTAGACGTCGGGGTGTTCCAGCAGGATCAGCGTGTCCGGCGCGTCCCCCGCGGCCCGCCTCGCCGCCAGGTCACGCTGCAGATCCCACGCCTCGACATACGGCACTACGGACAACCGCAGGACATCCACCCGCCCGAGCCTACCTGCCACCGGGACCCCTCGCGCCGGGCCGGGGCAGAAGTAGAAGCGGGCGAAGGACTGAGGCTCAGCCGTGCGGGTCTGGTAGCAGCCGGGGCTCGACGGCCGTCTCGACGACCGCGCCGTCCTCACCGAGCTGGACTCGCCAGGCCTTGGCGTTCGGCCGGTCGGCGACCGCCTCGACGAGCTCCGTACCGCGGAAGTGCAGGCCGACCCCGTCGTCGGTGGCCCAGCCCGCGGGCAGCACGCCGTCGCCGACGAGCTTCTGGTAGAGCGGGCGCCGGGCGGCCTCGGAGTCGTAGTGCGGGGTGTTGCTGAACGGCAGCAGCGCAAGGCCGCCCGTCACCGGCCGCAGGTCGGGGCCGAAGGAGTCGGTCGTGCCGCCGACATGCCAGCACAGCGAGCCGGCCGACACTCCCGCGAGCACCACCCCGGCCCGCCATGCCTCGGCCAGGATCTCCGGCAGCCCGTGCGCGCGCCACACCGCGAGCAGGTTCGCGACGCTTCCGCCGCCGACCCAGATGACGTCCTGGCCGAGCAGGTGTGCGCGGACGTCGTCCACGTTCGGCATCGGGAACAGCGCCAGGTGGCTGGCCCGCACGTCGGGACGGTCGCGCGACATCGCCGCGTACCAGCGGGCGTAGGCCGCCGAGTCGTCGCCGAGCGCGGTCTCCAGCAGGCACACCCGCGGCCGGTCACCGGCGCCCGACAGGGCGATCGCATGCTCGATCAGCGGCCCGATCCGGGCCCCGTAGCGCCCGTCCGGGCGGTAGCCGCCGCTCGTCGCGAGGATGTTCACCGCTGCGCTCCAGTCCTAGGGCGGGACCTGGGGCCGGTCCGGCCTCGATCCCAACCTATCCGCGGGGCTCCCGTGGATCCTCCCGGACCGGCGAAGCCGAGCCGCCCGCCGGCAGGCCAGCCAGGAGGTTCGCGAGGAGGTCCGTGATGGGTGGCCAAGCGGCGGATCAGACCGACGTGCCGGTGCCGAGGTGCCGCGCTGGCCCCGCTCCGACGATCGGTGCGGCCGGGATCAGCACCGCATGGCAGGAAGTTATCCACAACTTGCGCGGAACCCGGGACATCGCTATCCCAATCGGCCAGCGTCGCGGTTTGTGACGTCGACCCACGGTTATGGGCCAGAACCTCCCCCGCCCGACGGCCCGGACGAGCTGGGGCCGCCGGGCGGGGCGGAGACGCCCGCGCCGCCGACGGTGCCAGGGGTGACGCTCGGCGGATGGCCGGGCGACGCGGGTACCGGCGAGGTCTGGGCCGCGACACTCGACGACGACGCCACCCCGTGCGTGGTCCGGCTGATCCGGCTGCCGGCCGACCCTGTCAGGCGCGGCCGGGCCGCCTCCGCGGGGCGGCGTCTCATCCAGCTGAGTCATGCCCACCTGGTGCCGGTACTCGCGGTGGAGGAGGTCGACGACGGCCTCGCGGTGGTGATGGCTCGGGTACCGGAGGCCGTGAGCCTGCGCAGGCTGCTCGCCGCACGTGACCGGCTGGAGCCGGGCGAGGTCGTCACGGTCGGCCTGCCAGTCGCGCAGGCGCTGGCGGCCACGCACGAGGCAGGCCTCGCGCACGGCACGCTCACTCCGGCCGACATCCTGCTGGAGCCGAACGGCCGGCCCCAGCTCGCCGGGATCGGCGTCGCGGCGCTGCGCGCGCTCGCGGCCGGCGGGCCCGCGCCGACGGCGGCGGGCGACGTGTACGACCTCGCGGACCTGTTGCTCGACACGATGGCGCGGGCGACCGGGCCGGATGCCGCGGCGGTGGCGGTCGCCGTGGCGACCGCCCTGGTGCCCGACCCGGCCAGACGGCCCACCGCGGCGGAGCTCGCCTCGGCGCTCGCGCACAGCGCCCGCCCGGCCCCCGTCCAGATGATTGACCCCCCGCCACCGGTGCCGCCTCCCGACGAGGAGCTCCGTCCCCGGGGCGGCGACGGCATCCTGGCCACAGATGACGCCCAGGCGCGCGCCACCGAGGCAGAGCCGGGCGACCCAGGCCGAGAGGGCGGGCACGACGAGGACGAGGACGACGGATACGACAGGTACGGCGGCGGCGCCGTCCACGAGACGTTCGGCACCGGCACTGGAGGCGAAGACGACGACGTCGTCGACGCCGTCATCATCGGCCCATCCGTCATGGACGACGAGCCCGCGGCCGACGGCACGGTCGTCGAGGGGGCCGTCGTCGACCCGGAGGTCGACGTCCTGCCGATACTGCCCCGGCCGGAACCGCCAGGCCCTAGGCACCCCAGGCCTCCCGGGTCGGCACCCCCGATCCGCGAGGGACGCCCGCGCGGCCGCGCCCCCCGGCCGTTCCCCGGCGGCCGCCCCACGGACGGTTCGACTCCCGGCGCCGGGCGAGGTCCCGCGACGGCGCCACGCGGCGGCGGTCCTGGCACCGCGGCGGGGCCGGACGTCCGGTCGGGCGCGCGGGTGGGAGGCGCCCGGCCGGACGGGCGCGCGGGCACCGCGGGCCGGAACCGGGCCCACACACCGCCCCGGCTGGGCAGCCGGGAGGCGCGCGGGCGCGGCCGGCTGTCACGCCCGGTGCTGGTGCTCACGGGGGTCGTCGGGCTCGTCGCGGTCGCTGTCGCCGCGGTGCTGCTGAGCACCTCGGGCGGCGGCACGCACGACGAGGTGGGTGCCCCGGTATCCGGCGCGGTCACTCCCGGCGGCGGGAGCTCGGCCAGCGGGAGCGCGCCCAGGCCGTCGGCGACGACGCCAGCGACGGCGAGCCAGCCGCCGGAGAAGGCATGGGAGACGGTGCTCGCCGGTCTGGACGCGGCCAGGGGCCGCGCCTTCGAGCAGGCCAACGAGTCCGCGCTCGCCGACGTCTACGAGGTCGGCAGCGCGGTCTACGCCGCCGACCTGGCCCTCCTGCGCCAGGTCGCCAGCCAGGGTGGCCACGTCTCCGGGCTGTCGTTGCGCGTCCTGGACCTCCAGATCCGCGAGCAGACCCAGGACCGCGCGGTACTGCGGGTCACCGACCAGCTGGACGCCTACGAGATCCTGGACGCGAGCGGCAAGGTGCTCCTGCGCAAGGAGCAGGCCGCGCCCGAGCGCCACGACGTCACCCTGGTCCGCACCACGGCCGGCTGGCGCATCTCTCAGCGGGTAACCGCCGCCTGACAACCGGAGCAGGCCCACGAGCGTCGTCCTCGGCACCGACGTGTCCGCGTCGCACCAGGGCACCGGAGCGGGAACACCGGGGCACAGGGCACCAGGTTCCCGCCGTTCGGCGGAGCCCGGAGTTCCCGCGAGGTCCGCGACGCGACGCGACGCGGCGGGCGGCCGAACTGCCGAGGACCGGGCGTTCCGGCGCGCGGCACTCCCCGGCCTACCACTCGATGAGAAAGACGACGGTTGTGGTGGCGGAGGCGAGATCGTGCGACCATGGCTGCGCTCCCCTAACGATCACGCCGCCGTCGGGGACTCGGCGTCGCCGGGCCCGGTGACGTCGGCAGGCGAGGAGATGGGCGCTATGGGCGAGTCCGGCCAGGCAGGGCGGAGGGTCCTTGTGCCGTCGTCTCCGCGTGCCGCCGGTCCAGCCGTCGCCCAAGTGCGAAAGTATGCGGGTCAGCCATGCCGACCCGCGAGGATCGGAGCGAGCCGAAGCGTGACATCCGGGAGCCTGGGCTGTTCCACCCACCACCGGGAGTTTCAGGGGACCGACCCGCGGTCGGGCGCCCGCGCCCGCCCCCGTGCGAAGCGAGATTCTCCGGGCACCGAGCAGGAGATCGGGTGAACGTCTCCCCGGTCGACGCGCTCCGGGAGCCGCCGGGAATCCGCGCCGCCGTCGGGCGGCCACCGGTCACCGCCGGGGGGCCGGGAACAGCGAGGACCGCCTCGTCGAACCGGGCCACAGCCTCGCTACCCACTCACCGCGAGTTGTGTCGTATCCTTGAGGGCGAAACCTCGCCACTATACTACATCACGGTAGTTCGGTCAATACATTGGATGCGCGGCGACGGTGAGCCCGACGACAGTCCGGCGCGACGAAACGACCAGATCAGGCAGGGCGGGCCGACCAAAGGAGGTGCGATCTTGAAAATCGAGCGCGCATCTACCGGTCCCGGCCGCTTTGGCGATTACTGTAGGTCGGTCGATCACGCCAGATCGGTTCATCATCGTCATTCCGGCAACAGGATTCGGGAGGGGTGGCGTTGACACAGCCCGCGACTCAGCCTGTCACGCAGTCTTCGGGGCAGCCGTCAGCGCAGGAGCCCGGCGCCCAGGGCGCGGGGCAGCCAGCGGCGCAGGCCCCTCGGCAGGCCACGAAAGCCCCGTCCCGCCGGCCTGCTGGCCCGGGCGGGGCGGGGCGTCGCAAGGCCGACGCCGACAAGACGCCGGCGCCAGCCGAGGCGACACCGGCCCCGCGCGCGGCGGGCGGTGACGACGACGACGAGGAGGACGCCGAGTTCGACGCGTCCGCCGAGGCCGAGAACGAGCCCGACGAGCAGGAGGCCAGCCCGACGCCCGCGGCGGCGTCGGCCGCTGACCGGATGTCGCACGACAGTGTCCGCCAGTACCTCTCCCAGATCGGCCGGGTCCGGCTGCTGACGGCCGAGGAGGAGGTGGACCTCGCCAAGCGGGTCGAGGCCGGCCTGTTCGCCGCCGAGAAACTCGCCGCCGGCAGCGGCCTGGCGGTCCGGCTGCGCGAGGACCTGTCGTGGGTCGAGCGTGACGGCGAGGTCGCGAAGAGCCGACTGGTCGAGGCGAACCTGCGGCTGGTGGTCTCCATCGCCCGCCGCTACGTCGGCCGGGGGATGCTGTTCCTGGATCTGATCCAGGAGGGGAACCTGGGTCTGATCCGGGCGGTCGAGAAGTTCGACTACACCAAGGGCTACAAGTTCTCGACGTATGCGACGTGGTGGATCCGGCAGGCGATCACGCGGGCGATCGCGGATCAGGCGCGGACGATCCGGATCCCGGTCCACATGGTCGAGACGATCAACAAGCTGATCCGGATCCAGCGGCAGCTCCTGCAGGACCTGGGCCGTGAGCCCACCCCGGAGGAGATCGCCAAGGAGATGGACCTGACCCCGGACAAGGTCCGGGAGATCCAGAAGGTCGCCCAGGAGCCCATCTCGCTGGAGACGCCGATCGGTGAGGAGGAGGACTCCCACCTCGGGGACTTCATCGAGGACTCCGACGCCGTGGTGCCGGTGGACGCGGCGAGTTTCCTGTTGTTGCAGGAGCAGCTGGACTCGGTGTTGCACACGTTGTCGGATCGGGAGAAGAAGGTCATCCAGCTGCGGTTCGGGTTGACGGATGGGCATCCTCGGACGTTGGAGGAGGTCGGTCGGGAGTTCGGGGTGACGCGGGAGCGGATCCGGCAGATCGAGTCGAAGACTCTCTCGAAGCTGCGTCACCCGTCGCGCTCCCAGAAGCTGCGCGACTACCTCGAATAGG
>NZ_JASNFO010000120.1:0-2769 GCF_032027725.1 Pseudofrankia coriaricola
GCGGCGGTTCTTGGCGGCGTACATGGCCTGGTCGGCGCGGTGGAGCAGCTCCTCGGTGCTGGTGGCCGGGGAGCCGGCCTCGGCGACGGCGACGCCGATGCTGGCCTGGACGTCGCGTCGCCGCCCGTGCACCTGGAACCCCGGGCGCATCGCCTCCTGGATGCGCCACGCGGTGCTCTCGCCGGTCGCGCGCGGATCGTCGGACGGGTCATGCATCAGGACGGCGAACTCGTCGCCACCGAGGCGGGCGGTGAGGTCCTCCTGGCGGACGGCGCCGCGCAGCCGCCCGGCGACCGCGCGCAGCAGCTCGTCGCCGGCGCCGTGGCCCAGGGTGTCGTTGACCGCCTTGAAGTCGTCGAGGTCGCAGAACAGCACCACCAGCGGCCGGCCGTCGGCCTGGTGCGCGGCGACGGCCTGGTCGATCTCGGACGTGAACAGGACGCGGTTGGCCAGGCCGGTCAGTGGGTCGTGCAGTGCCTGGTAGCGCAGTCCGCGCTGGGTCGCCCGCAGGCTCGCCATCAGCCGGGTGTTCTGTGCCACCGTGATCAGCTGGCGGATCGCGACGAGCGTGGCGAGGGCGATCGAGAGCTGCAGAGTAAGGCCCTGTAGGGCCTCCCCCCGTGCGGCGGGCACGACGACGAGCAGGGAGGCGACGCCCAGCGGCAGGTACGGCAGGTAGGCATGGGCCCACAGGGACAGGTCCTCCCTGCCGACCCGGCCGGACCCGGTCTGTCGCGCGCTGGCGGGTCCCGGCAGGATCACCATCGCCAGTGCGAGCACCGGCGGGCCGATGACGGTGCCGACCCAGTACAACGCCGTGTCCTCCACGTGGAACGGCCCTCGTGCCGTCAGATAGACCAGCGCCGACTCCGAGATGGAGAAGAACAGCAGGCCTGCGGTGATCATCCACATCGCCCGGTCGTTGCGGGGCCGGCGAAACGTCAGCAGCAGGAGGGCGACCACGAGCAGCGCCACCTCGCTGAGCGGGTAGGCGAGGGCCACCGCGAACGGCCAGCCGCGCAGGCCGCTTTCGGTGATGTGTTTCAGCACCGCGACCCAGGCGATCAGGAACATCGACCCCACGATCATCAGGCCGTCCAGCGCGACGACCACCGCCGCGACTCGGCGCCCGTCGTCGTCGAACGGGGGCGCGCGCTGTCCGGCCGACCTGTGGGCGGGCCCGGTCGGGATGCTCAGCAGTCCCACCAGGGCCATCAGCGGGGCCACGAGGTAGACCGCGTCCTCGGCGCGCAGCCGGAGCGAGGTGCGGCTGGCGACCGCCCAGGTGATGCTCCAGTACAACGCCCCGAGCAGGGTGGAGAGCAGACCAGTGCTCAGCAGCAGCCGCCAACGGCGCTCGACGCCGCGGCTGCGCACGATGGAGATGGCGGCCAGGGTGATCGCGAACGTGCTGGCGGCCACCAGGGTCACGCCCTGGAAGACCACCAGCCGCCGGCCGGTCAGGAAGTCCAGCGGCACGAGCGCCGCCAGGAGCAGCAGCGCGGTTCCGCCAGCCAGCCGCCGGTACGTCCGCTCGCTCACCGTCCCGGCCGTGGGCGCCGCCGGCCCGCTCCCAGTCCGGGCCTCGGCCGGACCTGGGGCCGGGTCGGCGGGGCGGCGGTGACCGGACGCGGCGGGCGGGCGGCGGTCCGCCGTGAGATCACCGTCGTGCGACACCTCATCCCTCCTTCACTCCAGGGTCGCCGCCCGCGCGAGCCCGCGCACGTCCGAACCTTTCGCTCCGTGACCGGGGCCGTGACCGCCGAGCGCCCGGGTGGCCGGCGAGCGCTCGGCGGCGGCGGGTCAGCGCCGGGACAGACCGCCCAGGAGAAGGTCGAACAGGCGCCGGGCCAGATCCTGAGCCCGTGGCTGGCGGTCGAGGACGAGCGCGAACCCGCCGAGCGCGAGCAGGACGTCGCCCGGGTCGAGGTCGTCGCGTAGCTGCCCGGAGCGCTGTCCGGCTTCGATTGACCCCCGCCACGTCCCGCGGTCCGCTGCGCGCCCGGGAAGTGGCGGACCGGTGGACCGGACGGCGTTCGACGACCTCCTCGCCGCGATACATGTATACGGATTAGGAGATGGATGAGGCGGAGCGGCCGCGGGACGGTCGCCGGTCGGTGGAGGTGTCATGCGTGCGGCTGTAGTCGCTACGGGCGGACGGTACGAGATCACCGAGGTGGCGGACCCGTCGCCCGGCCCCGGGGAGTTACTCCTGCGGGTCACGGCCTGCGGGTTCTGTGGCTCGGACGTCAAGGCGCGGGCGGCCATGCCCGAGGGGACGGTGATGGGGCACGAGTTCGGCGGCGAGGTCGTCGGGCTCGGGCCGGGGGTGGCGGGCTGGCGGGAGGGCACGCACGCGGCGGTGCTGCCGGCGCTGTCGTGTGGGCAGTGCGAGTGGTGCGCCTCCGGTTATGTGATCCATTGCCCGAAGGTGCGGCTCGTCGGGCTCGGCGGGGTCGGTGGCGGCTTCGCCGAGCTGGCCGTGGTGACGGCGGCGGCCGCGTTCCCGCTGACCTCGGAGATCGACCCGTTGCACGGCGCGCTCGTGGAGCCGTTCGCGGTGGGTCTGCACACCGCCCGCGCCGGCCAGTTCGGCGACGGTGACGACGTGCTCGTGGTCGGCGCCGGGACCGTCGGTCTGACCACCATCGCCTGGGCGCGGGCGCGTGGCGCCCGCCGGATCACCGCCGTGGACCCGGCCGCGCCGCGTCGGGCGGCCGCCGAGTCGTTCGGGGCCACCGACGTCCTCGCCTCCGTCGAGGAGGCGCC
>NZ_JASNFO010000121.1:0-36599 GCF_032027725.1 Pseudofrankia coriaricola
CGAGTGCGCGGGGAAGGCCGCGCTGCTCGACGCCTGCGTCACCGCGGCCCGGCCGCGGGGCCGGATCGTCATGGCCGGGGTGACGATCGAGCCGACTCCGTTCCAGTCGTGGGCGGCGGTGATGAAGGAGGTCACGCTCAGCTTCGCCGTCTACTACACGCCGGAGGAGTTCCGCACCGTCATCGCCGCGTTCACCAGCGGCCTGATCGACCCGGCGCCGCTGCTGGCCAGGCAGGTCGAGCTCACCCAGGTGAACGAGGCGTTCGCCGACCTCGCCCAGGTCGTCGCCAACGGGAAGATCCTCGTCCGGCCCTGACACCGCCACCGCCGCTGCTACCGCGGCTGTCGCAGCATGCTCGGCCGGGACGCGGCCACCGCGACCCTGCGCGAACGGGCCGAGCGATTCGGCGCCGGCCAAAACCCGACCGCGTCCGGGCACAACCTGCCGCCGGTCTGACAGGTACGAGATCGGGGTGGCGGCCAGGCGCACCATCCGTCCGGCCGCCCCCGCCCCAAACGTGCGTACCGCTCATGATCGGGTGGCATTTTCGGCGCCATACCCGGAAAATGCCACCCGATCATGAAGCGCCGCGCCGCCGGCATCGACCGGTCGCGTCCCTGGCGCGCGGGGGTACTCCGCTGGCGCCTGGCCCATCCCGGTCTCTGGCCTGTAACCGAGAGTGGTGGAATGTAGCGCGGGAAGGCTCAGTGCAGGTGCCGGTCGGAGGTGGCTGCTCGGCCGAACTCATCGGCGTACTCGGGACCGGGTTCAGCCGTTGACCCGGGTGACCGGCGGCGGCGCCCAATGCCGACCCGTCGCCGCGGCGGTCGGCAGGTAGACCCGCAGGAGGAGATTGAACCCACCGGTCGCCGACGCGGGCAGCCAGTTCGCGGTCGGGCCGGCGGGCTGGGTCGCGGAGACGTAAATGTCGAGCGAACCGTCGGCGCCGACGGCGAGCCCTTCGGTGCGGTCGCCGACTGCGTATACCCGGGCCCGGTTGTCGACGAGGAAGTTGTCCTCGCCGTACATCGTGAGGGACCAGAATCCGCCGGGGCCGGCCGGCGGCAGGTGGTCGGCGGGGAAGTGAAGTTGGTAGCTCGCGGCGCCGGACAGCGGCTTCCCCGTCGAATCGGAGCGAGTGCCGTAGTAGATCGCTTCTTCCTGGACATTGGCGGCCAGCAGCCCGGCGGCGACGGCTGCGCGGGTCAGGTAGTCCGTGCCGTACTTGCCGAACCCATACGACGCGGTCCACGTGCCGGCCGGTTCGCCGATGTCGTCGACCGCGCGGGTCACGGTGGCCTCGGCGTCCTGCGCCGCCCTGGCCAGCATTGCGACCACGGTACGGTCCGGGTTCCTGCTCGGCGTCGAACCGGGTGTCACGCCGATGGTGACAAGCGCGTTGACGACCGGCCGGTCGGCGGCCGGCGGCGGGTCGCTGAGCAGCAGCGCGGCGAGTTCGTCGAAGAACGCGGCGCCGCCGTCCGTCGGCTCCTGCGGATCGGACGGGTGGTCGCAGTCCGGTGCGGGCAGTGGCGGCGGCACCGTCGCCGGGGTGACGGTGCCCCCGCCCGTGGTTGCGCCCGCCGGCTGGGCGGGCGCGAGCTGGAAGCTGCGTTGCGCGATCTTCGCCGCGGCGAGGTCGCTGGGCCCGCGGACCAGGGTGCGCCCCACCAGCCAGACGTCCCAGGTCGGCGCGTCGATGACTGTCACCTCGCCGGTCGCCTGACCGGCCAGCTCGCCGGTCCATCCGGGCGGCACCACGGCCCACCGTCCGGACCGGCCGCCCGTCGCCCTCGTCCCGATGTTGGCGAAGGTGTTGCTGTAGACGTCGAGGAACTGGTAGCTGAAGTAACGGTCGGTGATCTCTGGCACGGTCAGGACGAACGGCCCCGCCCGCAGATCGAGCCAGGCGGACGAGTACAAGGTGTCGACGTTGGGCGCGACGACCCGCCGAGCCGTCGGCGTGGCCAGTTCGAGCTGGTGGACCAGGTTGTTCGCGCCGACCAGGCAGACCAACGAGGCGCGCGTGCGGGTCATCGTCACACCGGCGTACCCGTAGACAGCCCCGTCGAGGGCGACCTGCGCGGCCGAACGCGGTTGGGCCCGCTCGCTCGGCGTCGGTGCCGCGTCGGTGCCGCCAGAGCCGCCAGAGCATCCCGACGCCGTGGCACCGAGGGCCGAGGCGCCGGCGAGCAGCCCGAGCACGCCAAAATGTCGGCGATCCAGCGACCTCGGCGGCAGACTCATCGGCACTCCTGGGGCGCGGCAAAGAATGGCCGGATGGGCCGGACAAGTGGGTACAGGAGGCAACGATGACATGCCGTCCGCGTGCGCCCGGCGCTGGCCGTCGTAGATCGTCCGCCTGCGCCGGTTCGACTACGGAAGGTCGCCCATCACCGGCCCCATCCACGACATCGTGGACCGCGGCAGCCAACACGCAGTGACGCGACACATACGGCCGGCGAGAGACGACCCGCGCTGGCTGCCCGACACATGGCGGGCTCCGCCTGCGTCGGTGTGCGGAAGCCGAACAGCCTGAGGGCCGAACATGCTGCGCACCATCACCTCGAGATCGGCAGGCGGGATGGCGCGGCGCGGGGTTGAATCGGCGTATGACTGGCACCGGTGGCTACGAGCCGAGCCCCTCGGACTGGGTGCGCGAGCAGGTCGAGGAGTACGAAAGTTCCGGCGGCACCCGTGGCACGACGCTGAACGGCCGGCCGGTCGTCATCCTCACCACGGTCGGCGCGAGGTCGGGCAAGATTCGCAAGAGCCCGCTGATGCGGGTCGAGCACGACGGGCTCTACGCCGTCGTGGCCTCGCTCGGCGGCGCTCCGAATCATCCCGTCTGGTACTACAACGTGCGCGCGCACCCCGAGGTGGAACTCCAGGACGGGCCCACCCGGCAGAGCATGGTGGCCCGAGAGGTGACCGGCGACGAGAAGGCGGTCTGGTGGGACCGGGCTGTCGCCGCGTACCCGGACTACGCGGAGTACCAGAAGAAGACCAGCCGGCAGATCCCCGTCTTCGTCCTGAAGCCGGAAACCCGATAGTCGGGATCGTCGCCGGGACAGAGCTCGAGGAATCTGCTCGGTGTGCGTGAGGGCTGGGACCAGAACTCGCCCTCACGCGCGGAGGAAGCCGATGAGCTGGGTGCTCACCTCGTCGGGTAGGTCGTGCTGGATCCAATGGCCCGCGTCGGAGTAATGGATCGTCCGTGCGTTGGGGGCGAGGTCGGGCGGCGGTTCGGCGAGGTCGCTGCGCAGGTGGGGGTCCCGGTCGCCGAAGAGAACCAGGGCCGGGATTTCTGTCCGGCGGATGTGGTTGCGCCGCAGGTCTTTCCGGTCGCGGATGAAGGCGCGGTAGTAGTTGATCGTCGCGGTCAGGGTGCTGTCGTCCTTGTAGGCGAACCGGTACCGGTCGATCTCCTCGGGCGGGAAGGGGGCGCTGGGCTCCGTCTCGTAGACGGTCAGCAGGCCCTTCCGGCCCCGGGCTCCGAGCAGTTTCTCGGGGAGGACCGGCAGGCAGAAGAAGAACATGTACCAGCTCTTCTTCAGCTGGCCCCAGGTGCGGAACCCGGCGAACAGGCTCTCCGGGTGCAGGATGTTCAGCACGGCAAGCCGGTGGAGCCGTTCCGGATGGCGCATGGCGAAGAACCAGGCGACGAGCCCGCCCCAGTCGTGCCCGACCAGATGGACGCGGTCCTCGCCGAGATGCTCGATCAGCCCGTCGATGTCGTCGCAGAGCACCCTGGCCTGGTAGTTCCAGACGCCGACGGGCTTGGTCGACAGGTTGAACCCGCGCATGTCCGGCGCCACCACGCGGAAACCGGCGGCGATCAGCGCGGGGATCTGCGCCTTCCACGTGTACCAGAAGTCCGGAAATCCATGCAGCAGGAGCAGTGTCGGGCCTTCACCGCCGATGACATAGTGCAGCGTGACGCCGTTGACCGTCGCATATCTGTGCTCTATCGACCCGTCGAGGTCGTTCGTCATCTGCGTCTCCTCGCCGCGCTCCGCGCCGCCCGCCCGGCCGTTCGCCACGGATCCCACCCAAGGCTCCGGCGCGTCAGGGACGCGACCCCATGCCACTCGGTCGGGGCCGTTTCCGATCTTCGCGCCAGTTGCCTACCCGCGGCGATGCTGGACGATCTTGGCTTAGCTTGGCGGCCTTGGGATGTGACCGGTCGATGCTGCCGGGGCCGCACGTCATGATCTAGTGGGATTGGGAGCTATCGCTCCGAGGATTCCATCAGATCATGAAGGGCTCGCACGCTGGGGGCCAAGGCGCGCGGCGCGGCGCCGACGTCCGGCCGGTCGGTCGCCCCGGACCAGAGCCACCTAACGCCCCGGTCTTCGACGCCGACGGCACGGTCGTCGTCGTCCTGTGCCTCGTCTGCGCGACCGGCGATGGCGGCATGTCCGTGCGCGCCGGCTCCGAGATCCTCCAGCTCGGCGACAGGGTGCGGGCCGCCGCCGACTCCCTGGCCGCGGCGACCCACGGCCGGCCGCCGGCCTCGCGCGGCGCCTGAGCGTCGCGCCTGCCACCCGGTGCCCCACCGGCCGCCCCCGGTGCGCGGCCGTCTCCGCCGCGGGCCGCGGGTGAGCCGTGGTGACGTGCGCGGCGGTGCGTCGAGCGTTCCGCCCAGTTGACAGGCCCACCCGATTTCGGGATGTTCCATCCCGAAATCGTGCCGTACCCGGTCGCGGGGCGGACTCGGACGGTCTGGGACACGCGACTGCCGGGCCCGAGCTCTCGGCACGTCCCGCCCGGCACAGGAGGTTCGGCGATGTTCATGATGCGGTTCGACATGCGAGCGCCGGCGACGGGGGCACCCGCGCGGGACCTGTACGCCGCCGCGATCGAGATGGCCGCGTGGGCCGAGACGCGCGGCTGCGTGACGGTGGTGCTCTGCGAGCACCACATGTCGGCGGACGGCTACCTGCCCGCGCCGCTGGTCCTCGCCGCGGCGATGGCCGCCCGGACCTCCGCCGTCCCGCTCTCCGTCGCCGCCCTGCCGCTGCCGCTGTACGACCCGATCCGCCTGGCCGAGGAGATGGCGGTGCTCGACATCGTCAGCAGCGGGCGGCTCTTCTACGTCGCCGCCATCGGCTACCTGCCTGCCGAGTACGAGATGTACGGCGTGGACTTCCGCCGTCGCGGCCGGCTCGCCGACGAGCTGCTGCCACTGCTGCTGCGTGCCAAGACCGGCGAGGCCTTCGAGCACGAGGGCCGCCGCATCCAGGTCACCCCGACACCGCTGACACCGGGTGGGCCGACGGTCTTCTGGGGCGGCGGCAGCCGCGCGGCCGCCCGGCGCGCCGGGCGGCACGGCATCGGCTTCCTGGCGCAGAGCGACAACAAGGAACTGCAGGCCGCCTACGAGGAGGCAGCCCGCGCGGCCGGCCACGAGGCCGGGATGTGCATGCTGAACTCGCCGGACAAACCCACCACCGCGTTCGTGGCGGAGGACGTCGACCAGGCGTGGGACGAGCTCGGGCCCTACCTGATGCATGACGTGCGCAGCTACGCTGCGTGGAACGAGGGCAACACCGACACCGCGAGCCTGTCGTTCGCGCGGACCGCCGAGGAGCTGCGCGCGGAGCGACGCAGCCATCAGGTCTTCACGGTCGACGAGGCCGTCGAGCTCGTGCGGGCGGGCGAGATGCTTCAGTTGCACCCCCTGGTCGGCGGCCTGCCGCCCGAGATCGGCTGGCGCTACCTCACGACGGTGGTCGAGAAGGTGCTCCCCGCGGCCCAGAAGCCCGCGTAGCGGCCGGCCCGCGGACGTGTGGGCGCGGCACGGGGAGGTCGTCCGCTCCGCCAGCCGGCTGGCAAAAACAGGATCGAGGCTCCCGTAATAGCTGGTCGCCGTACGATCGGCTCATGACCCCGGACCAGCCGCACGGACGGCGGGGTCGTCCCCGTGACGTGAGCATCGACATCCGGGTCCTCGACGCCGCCCGGCAGCTGCTCGTGGAGCAGGGGTTCGAGGCGACCACGGTGCAGGCGATCGCGGAGCGGTCCGCGGTCCACGCGTCGGCGATCTACCGCCGGTGGCCGTCGCGGGTCGAGATCATCGAGCAGGCCGTGTTCCCGGGGCTGTCGCCGGTCACCGTGCGCCCGACGGGTGACCTGCGCCGGGACCTGCGCCGGTTCGTCCGCGCCTACGCGTCGACGATGGCGGGCCCGGCCGCGCGGGCCGCGGTGCCGGGGCTGCTGGCCGTCTACCAGGTGGCCGGCCGCGCGAACGCCGCCGAGACGTGGTTCGCCGTGTCGGCCCGGCCCCAGTTCCTCGACGTCCTGCGGGCCGCGCCGCCCGGCAGCGTGGACCCGGCGGCCGACCCCGACGACGTCTTCGACACGCTGCTCGGCTGCGTCCTGGCGAGGACGCTCATCCCCACCGTCGCCCAGCGCGACCGCCCGCTGGAACGCCTCGTCGACATCTGCCTGCGCCTGCTGCAACCGATGACCACGCAACCGGCGGCCGCGCGGCCGGCGACCGTGGTCGCCCGCCCCTGACCGCATGGAGTGGAGATGACAGGGGGTGGCGTGCCATCCTGGCTCCCGCTCCTGGGGAGGGGCGAGGTGCCGTCGCCCGTCGAGAGAAGGGGCGACGGGTGGCTACCGCCGGCCGGGCCGCCGTGACGGTCCCCGACGCGCGCCGCGCGTGGCGTCGCCGCGCGACATGACTCCCCTCGCCTTCAGCGGATATGGGAGGGAGCCTCCCATAAGTGTTGGACGGGGTCGAACGGTGCCCATGGCGGCCTCGGCTTCTCCTGGTGGGCCGTGGAGAATCATCGCCGGTTACCGATATTCGGAGGCGGGTGACGATGCCCGGCAACGGCGAGCGGGCGCTCGGTCAGCCGACCTCCGGCCGCCCATATCGGGTGAGACTATCCTGTATCTGCAGGCGGTGGCTCGTCAGGCCGCAAGGAGCCGGACCGGCATCGCGGTGACGCCGTTGACGAAGTTGGAGCGCAGCCGGCTGGGCGGCCCGAGGAGCTCGACGCGGCGCACCCGGGCGGCGAGCGTCCGGTACATCAGCTCGATCTCGAGCATGGCGAGGTGCCGGCCGAGGCAGAAGTGCGGCCCGCCGCCGCCGAAGCCGAGCTGGGGGTTGGGGCTGCGGCCGATGTCGAAGGTGTACGGGTCGTCGAAGACCGACTCGTCGAAGTTCGCCGAGGCGTAGAACATGACGACCTTGTCGTTCTCGCGGATGAGCTGGCCGCCGAGCTCGACGTCGCGGGTGGCGGTGCGGCGGAACCCGTTGACCGGGCTGACCCAGCGGACGATCTCGTCGGCGGCAAGCGGGGCCAGGCCGGGGTCCGCGCGCAGCCGCTCCCACTGGTCGGGATGGTCGATCATTGCCTGCATCCCGCCGGCGATCGCATTGCGGGTCGTCTCGTTGCCGGCGAACATCAGCAGCAGGAAGAACAGGTCGAACTCCAGCTCGGAGAGCTCCTGGCCCTGCTCGTCCCGGGCGACCAGGCGGCTGACGATGTCGTCGGCCGGGCAGGCGCGCTTGGCCGCGCCGAGGTCGTTGGCATACCCGTAGGCCTCCATGACGGCGACCGCCGCGTCACCGTCGTTCTCCATCCGCCCGTCGGTCGCGGCGGCGAGCCTGTTCGACCAGTCGAACAGCTTGCTCCGGTCCTCGACCGGCACGCCCATCAGCTCGGCGATCACGATCAGCGGGAGGTCGGCGGCGCAGAGCTCGATGAAGTCGCCAGAGCCGGCCGCCAGCGCCGCGTCGACGATCCGCTCGCACGTGTCCCGCAGGTGCTCGGTCATCCGGCTGACCATCTTCGGGGTGAACCCGCGGTTGACCAGGCCGCGCAGCCGGTTGTGCTCCGGCGGGTCCATGTTCAGCATCATCAGCCGCTGCTGGGCGAGCTGCTCGTCGGTGATCTCGCCCAGGTTCGCGGTGCACCGGTTCGACGAGAACAGGTCCGGGCTGCGGGACACCCGCGTGACGTCGGCGTGCCGGGTGACCGCCCAGAGGCCGCCGGGCCGCTCGTGGTCGGGATGGTGGAAGACGGGGGCCTGCGCGCGCAGCACCCGGAAGTCCTCGTGCGGGATGCCACTCTCGTAGCGGGCGGGGTCGTAGACGTTGACGGTGTCCAGCGACGGCATGCGGTCCTCCGAACGGCGCGACGGGGCAACGCGGGGCTCCGGGCCTCCCGCCCGCCGAGATCGGTCCGGCGGCCGGCCGGTCGGGCGGACCGGCGCGCCGAGGATGCCCGCGGCGCAGAAGAGGTCCCGGGACTTTACGGAACTGTCGACAATGACAAATGTGCTGCTCGGCGGTGCTGGCCGGTGTGGCGGGCGGATCGGTCGGCGGCCGTTGTGCGCCGTCCGGCGAAAGGATACTTTATGCAACATCTGGTCGTACGACCCGCCGCTCGCGGCGGTCGCCTACTCCGGGCCACGCCGAGGTGTTCTGGAGCCGGCGCGGTGAGCCGCGCGGAACCGCCCGTCAGTGATCCTGGGGACAACGGCCGCCGGGTGCGCGAAGGAAGATCATTTTCGCACACCCTTTGGCCCTCTAGCGGAGCGGGTGGTCTGGCAGCTGGAGGACGCTCAGTACCCTCTTGATCCAGGCGGGTGAACCGGAAATCGGCGAGTGTTCCGGTGGGGTCACCGCGGGGTGATCTTGAATGCTCGAGCTCCACCAAGCGATGCCCGATGCGGGTCGTTCTCGCGCGGCCGCTCGTGAAGTTCGGGTGTTCCACGCCTGCCCTACTGCTCATCACTGTGAACGGTGACGGCCGCGACGTCGGGAAGTCGCCGGTCGGTGGCCGAGGTCGGCACCAGCCGCGTCACGGAATCCGGCATCGGCCCGACGGTGAAGACGTGCACCTGGGAACCGACAGTGACTGTCGCGAAGGAGGCTTCGGACGGAACAGTGTCTGGGAGGGCGATGTCGTGGGATCCGGCGGCGAGGTCGCCGTCGAATACCTGCATGGAGGTGCTGGTGGGCTCAGGGGGTGTGAACGAGGTGGCCCACAGAGCCTCGACGGTGACGTGGGCGGCTTCGGAGAGCGACACACGGTGGGTTCGCTCAGCGGCGTCGTATGTGATCTCGGCGGCGTCCGAGGGGTCCTCACAGGTGACGACCTCGACCTGGGCGGCGATGACTCCGGCGATGCCGGCGAGTCCCTGGACGAAGGTGACCCCGGAGTTGCGCCTGGAGATTTCGTCGCGGAGGTACTGCTTGGTGTCGGCGGGAACCATGCCACCGAATACCAGCACGTCGAGATCGCTGACGTCGTAGTCGTCGAGTACCTGGCCGAACTGGTTGGTCGCGTCCGCGAGATAGCCCTTGGCGCGCAGCATGTCGACTGCCGCCATGAGAACGCCGGGACTGCGCCCGACGATGAGGACGCGAGCAGCTCCGTGGGTCGGCATGGCATTCATCGTGAGATCTCCGTGGTGGGTTGTGGACCAGCCATGAGCTGTGGCTGGTCGGCTTCCGCTTCGACCGGATGGTGGGCCGGGTCTTCGTCGTGAGTGTTCTTCGTAGCCAGGGCGAGGACCGCGGCGGCCGCGGCGAAGGCCGCCCCGGCGGCCAGGCGTGCCGCAGGCCTCCCATGTTGGCATGACCAATGTTGGCTCGGCCAACATATAGTGTGTTGGCCGGGCCAACAACTGGTAACCTGAGGCCATGCCCGCGCATCACGACGAGGCCGGTCGCACGCTGGACCGGGTCAAGGAGCGCCCGACCTGGCTGATCAGCCGTGCCTTCTCGCGCTCCTCGGCGCTGCTGGCGGCCGGCTTCGAAGCCCACGGTGACGGACTGCGCGGATATCACTACAGACTGCTGGCCGCGCTCGAGCAATGGGGGTCTGCGAGCCAGGCCGATCTGGGCCGGGACACAGGTATTGACCGAAGTGATGTCACCGCCGCTCTCACCGAGCTCGAGTCGCGGAATCTCGTCGAGAGGAGGACTGACCCCGACCACAAGCGTCGGAAGATCGTCACGCTCACTCCTCAGGGCGCCGACGCTCTCCTTAGGCTCGACGCCGTTCTTGACGGGATCCAGGAGGAGGTGCTTGCTCCCCTGACCGCGGCGCAGCAGCGCCAGTTCGTCGATCTCGTGTCTCGGCTCGGGTAGCGAGGAGGGACCGAGACGTAGCACCTTCCGCTGGGCCGACTGGCACAACCACCGCCGCCTCCACCGGGCCCGCGGCGACGCTCCCCCCGCCGAACTCGAAACCGCCCACCACCGCCAACAGACCGTCCTCGTCGAGGCCGGCCGCTCAACACCCTGAGTCTCCGGCCACGCCCGGGGCGGTCGACGAGGCCCCGGCCCGGCTGACCTGCCCGCCGCGCCGGGGCCTCGAATCGCAGGCGGCGTTTCGGTGCTGCCGCCGGAGGCCAGCCTCTATCCGTCGATCGCTGCCCTCGGTGTGGCCACCGCGGACGGGGTCGCCGCCGGAGCCGCCGGCACCGGCGGGCGGGAGTTGGTGGCGCGCAGCGCGATGGCGGCGGCGGCCAGGAGGAACATCGCGGCCACCAGCAGCGCGTTCTGGAATCCCTCGGTGAGGGCTGCCGCTTCAGGAGCGCCGGTCGCGGCCACGTCCTGGGTGCGTGACGTCGCGACCGCGCTGAGGATGGCGACGCCGAGTGCCCCGCCCAGCCAGGTGGAGGCGTTGATCAGTGCCGCCGCGAGCCCCGCGGTCTCCTCGGGCACGCCCGTCTGCGCCGCGGTTGTCACGCCGACGAAGACCAGACCGAGTCCGGCCGCCAGCACCAGCAGCGGGCCGAGGAGGTCGGCGAGGAAGGTGCCGTCCGCGGGGATGCGGGAGAGCCAGAACAATCCGGCCGCCCCCAGCAGCGAGCCGGTCACGATCACGGGCCGGGTGCCCAGCCGGGTGATGAGCTGGGCGCCGACGCCGGCGGCGATGGCCACGCCGAAGGTCGTGGGGAGGTACGCGGCCCCCGCCTCGATCTCGGAGAACCGGAGGACGTTCTGCATGTACAGGGTGATGAAGAAGAACATCGCGTAGAAGCCCGCCATCGCGAGAACCTGGGTGACGTCCGCCGGGACGAGGCCCTTGACCCGGAAGATCGAGAACGGGACGAGGGGGTTGCGGTGGCGCAGCTCGTATCCGGCGAACACGAGGACCAGGAGGCCGGAGCCGACGAGCCCGGCGACCGTGCCCGTCGCGTCCCAGCCGCGCCCGGGTGCCTCGACGATCGTGTAGACGAGCAGCAGCATGCTGGCGGTGACGAGCAGGGCGCCGAGGACGTCGAAGTTCGCCAGGTCCCCGCGGTCCCGGTCACGGTCGCGCGGGATGAGGCGCAGCGTCGCGCCCAGCACGGCCAGGCACACGGGCAGGTTGACGAAGAAGACCCACCGCCAGCCCGGCCCGGCGGAGATGAGCCCGCCGAGGAAGACGCCGACGGCGGAGGCGAGGCCGGCCAGGGCTCCCCACATCCCGAGCGCCTTGGCCCGGTCCTTGGGTGAGGTGAACGTGGTGGTCAGGAGCGACAGCGCGGCCGGGAGCATCGCTGCCGCGCCTACCCCCTGGATCAGCCGGAACGCCACGAGCGCGACGTCGTCCTGCGCCAGGCCCGCGCCGGCCGAGGACAGGAGGAACACCGCCGTGCCCGCGAGCAGGAGCCTTCGGCGCCCAATCAGGTCGGCCGCGCGCCCGCCGAGCAGCATCAGCCCGCCGTAGGTGAGGAGGTAGCCGCCGAGCACCCATTGAAGGTTCTGGATCGTGAAACCGAGGTCGGCGCGGATCGAGGGGAGGGCCACGTTGACGATCGATGCATCGACGAAGTCGAGGAATCCGACCGCGCAGAGCAACGCCAGGGTCTGCTTGCCGCGCCGCGTCGCGAGTACCGACTCGGTCGGTACGGGAGCCGGCTGGGCGGGAGCCGCCATGGATGATCTCCAGGGATAGGAGTTAGTAAGTTAACTAACTCATACCACGTGGACGGAGTGGCGCGGGCGTGGGTACAGTCGTGAGTGAGATGACTGACTCAGAACCGGTGGCGCGGCCGCCGGGGCCGCGGTCGCCGACGGCCAGGCGCGGAAAGCGCGAACGACTGATCGGCAGCGCGACCGAGATCGCGCACAGCCATGGCGTCCAGGGGACGACGCTGGCGTTGGTGGCCAAGGCCGCTGACGTGCCGATCGGCAACGTGTACTACTACTTCAAGACACGAGACGATCTTCTCCGCGCCGTCGTCGACGAGCATGCTCGGCGTGTCAGCGACCTACTCGCCGCCCTCGACCGGCGGTCGACCCCCAGGGCCCGTCTTCAGGGGCTGGCGCACAACTGGGCTGAGGCCGCCGATCTGGTGGCCGCGCGCGGCTGCCCGATCGGCGGCCTCTCGGGTGATCTCGGCAAGCTCGATGGTGACCTGCACGACTGTGCCTCGCGGCTGCTGCGCATCCTCATCGACTGGGCCACCCGCCAACTGACGGAGCTCGGCGTTCCGGACGCGCCCGCGGAGGCGGTGTCGCTGCTGGCCAGGGTGCAGGGCGCAGCCTTGTTCGCCAACGCCTTCGACGACCCGAAGCTCCTCACCGAGGAGGTGGCCCGGATCGAGCGCGCGATCGATGACCTGGCCGACGCCGCGGAAGCGGCGCGCTAACCGGACCGGGGCGGGTGCATCGGCCTAGATCGTGATCTGTGTCCGCACGACCCTGGGGTGTATGGTTCGCCGTTTGGCTGTGTCGATTGATCGATCCAATGCACCAGTCACCTACTGTCGTGGCAGTCAACAATCGCCTTTCCAATGACCGCGCATAGGGATTGGTTGTCGGCTCGATTTGCCAATGTCGGCGTCGCGCCGCCCCGCCGGCCGGCTGCGCGAGTGGCCCGGCTGCGCCGGCCCGCTAGACGATCTCGATGATCATGGCGGCGGCCATGCCTCCGCCGGCGCACATGGAGACGCAGCCGAGCGTCGCGCCCCGGCGGCGAAGTTCCCCGACCATGGTGACGACCATCCGGGCGCCGGTGGCGGATATGGGGTGGCCGAGGCTGGCGCCGCTGCCGTTGACGTTGACGATCTCGGGGTTGATGCCGAGCTTGCGGACGGCGGCGACGGGGACGGAGCAGAACGCCTCGTTGATCTCGAAGAGGTCGATGTCGGCGAGGGCCAGTCCGGCGCGGTCGAGTGCCTTCGGGATGGCGAGGGTGGGCGCGAGGCCGGTCAGTGCCGGTTCGATGCCGGCGGTGGCCCAGGCGCGGATGCGGGCGAGCGGGGTGAGCCCGTGCGCCGCGGCGTAGGTGTCGCTGGTGAGGGTGACGGCGGCGGCGGCGTCGTTGAGGCCGGCGGCGTTGGCAGCGGTGACCGTGGCGTCGGGCAGCTCGGGATGTAGTACGGGCAGGGTGGCGAGCCGTTCGAGGGTGGTGCCGCGGCGTGGGTGCTCGTCGGTGTCGAACCGGACGGTGGTGCCGTCGGGGCGGGTGACGTCGAGCGGGATGATCTCGTCGACGAACGCCCCGGAGTCGATCGACGCGATCGCCCGTTCCTGGGTGTAGACGGTCCACTCGTCGACGTCGCGGCGGGTCAGGCCCATCTCGCGGGCGGTGTTCTCACCGACCGTGATGGACATGTCGAAGGCCGGTGCTTCGGGGGTGTCGGGGTTGGGCGGCGACATCCAGATCTTCTGGTTGCCCTCCGCGTCGCGCTTGGAGCCGAGGACCTGGTTGCTCAGGCTCTCCGTGCCGCCGGCGATGACCACTCGGTCCATACCGGCGCGGATGCTGCCGGCGCCGATGGCGACGGCGGTCAGGCCGCCGGCGCAGTGCCGGTTGGTCGCGGCGCCGGAGACGCCGGTGAGGCCGAGGCGGACGGCGGTGTGCCGGGCGATGACGCCGCCGCCCTGGTAGGACTCGGCGAGGATCAGGTCGTCGAGGTCGGCCGCCGGGATCCCGCTGCGCTCCAGCGCGGCCGGGACGACGGCCTCGGCGAGGGCGAAGGCGTCGAGGCCGACGAGGGTGCCCTTGCGGGCCCGCCCGATCGCCGTGCGGGCCGTCGAGACGATGACTGCTTCGGTCACGGTGAGCTCCAGGAGAGTCGAAGGTGCCCGGAGGGCTTGTGCCGGCCCGGCCGTTGGTCCGCGCGGGCTGACGGCCCCGCGGAGGAGGGCCCGGCCGCCAATCTGCCGACGCATAATTTATACAACCAATGGCGCGTCGAAGGCCGTGGTGGCCGGCCCGGGGGGAGGGCCCCCGGATCAGCGGCGCGGACCGGTCACCTGCGGCCGGTCACCCGGTGCCGGCGGGCTCGGGACGCTGCTGACCGCGGGGGCCCACGCCGCCGCCAACCGCGACCGGGGCAGGGGCGCCGTTCGCCTAGGGAGCCGCCAACGCCTCGGTCGGGGAGAGCCGGGCGGCGCGGACCGCCGGATAGAGACCGGCCAGCCCGCCGATGACGACGGTCGTGCCGAGGCCACCGAGCACCGCCCAGGCCGGTCCAACACCGGGCCAGCCGTGGCCTCCTACGAGGTCCCGTCACTGTTCGAGCCGTTCAATCGGATGGCGACCGAACGACTGATCACCGCGAAGGGAGCCGGGCTCGGGCTGTCGATCGTCCGGTCCGTGGCCGAGGCGCACGGCGGTGCGGCCAGGGCCCGGGCTCGTGGCGGCGGCGGCCTGGTGGTGACCGTGACCCTGCCCGCCGCGCCCGACCGCGACCCGTGGGACGGGCCCTGATCGCCGCGGTGGGCGTCATCAGCGTCCGGCAAAGGTGTCGCGGTGATCGTCAGCCCTTGCGGGCGATCAGGCCGTAGGCGCTGACGTCGGCGTCGGAGTAGAGGTCGGGATCGGAGTCCGGGCGCCAGCGGTGCAGCAACGTGATCCCCGGCTCGATGATCTCCAGGCCGGCGGGCACCAGCGCGGCCAGCTCGGCGCGGCCGCGGGTCTGGAAGGGGATGCCGCGCTGGTTGTAGACGTCGACGACGCGCTGGGTCTCCGCCGGCGCGATGTCGCTGGTCCCGTGGCTGAGCACCAGGTAGCTGCCGGCGGGCAGGGCCGCCACCAGCCGCCAGTGGAGCGCCGAGGGGTGGTAACGATCTGCTCGATGGGCATTTCCAGATAAGGACGTGACCGACGTCGCGAGGCGACGCGAGGAGAGGAACACCATGACCGCCATTCGCAGCCCGCTGCCCGACGATGCGCGCACGGTAACCGGCGAGGCCCTCCAGGGCATGGTCGTCGACCTGATCGACCTCTCGCTGTTCGCGAAGCAGCTGCACTGGAACGTGACCGGCCGGACGTTCCGCTCGATCCACCGCCAGCTCGACCAGGCCGTCGACGTCGCCCGTCGCCACACCGACCTGGCCGCCGAGCGCGCCGTGGCCATCGGGGTGAACCCGGACGGCCAGGTGGGCACCATCGCCCACCGCGGCCAGATCCACGGGGTGGAGTGCGGCTATGTCCAGGACGAGAAGGTCGTCCGGCTGATGACCGACGTCCTGGCCGACGTCATCACCCGGACGCGCGGCCGGATGGACGCCACCGCGGAGCCGGACCCGGTCACCCAGGATTTGATCATCGACTCGCTCAAGGAGCTGGAGATGCAGCACTGGATGTTCCAGGCGATGATCTGACCCAGCCCTGGCCCCCGGCCTCGGCGGCGGCCCCGGAGCCCGGGGGATGCTCGGCGCCCGCCAGGTACCAGGCTGGGATGAACGGTCCGACCTTCGCGAAGACCAGCCTGGCCACGGCCGGCGCCGCCGCCCTCGGCGCGGCCGCCACGAGCCCCGGCTCCGCCTGGTACCGGGCGCACGACAACCCGCGTGGCAGCCGCCCCCCGGCGGCGTTCTCCGCCGTGTGGACGCCGCTGTACGCGTCGATCGCGTTCGCCGCCGCCCGCGGCCTTGACGCCGGCTCCGACGACCGGCAACGGAGGCGGCCGCGGCGCGTGTTCGCGGTCGACCTCGCCCTGGACGCCGGCTGGACGCCGCTGTTCTTCCGTGCCAGGCGCCCGCGCTGGGCGCTGGCCGAGATCGCCGCGCTGAACGCGGCCAACGCGGCGCTGCTGTCGCACGCCCGGCGGGCCGACCGACTGGCCGGGGCGGCGCTGCTGCCGTACCTGGCCTGGACCGGTTTCGCCACCGCGCTCAACGCCGCGATCGCCGCCCGCAACCCCGGACGCTGACGCCGCCCCGCCCGGGGCCGGGCCTCGGCCTGGGCCGGCGACACCCCTGCCCTGCCTGGACTGGCGCGCTACCTATCATCCCAGTTGGCGCGAAAGCGCTGCTGATGGGGCATGTCGCAGCAGAGGCCGCGAGACGAGGCAGGGCGGGCATCAGGATGGGTCGGACACATGATCGGAGACGGCGAGTCCGGGCCGTGAGGCGGCCATGACGGCCAGGGCCGGATGCGGCCTGTCGCGGTGACCATCGACTCGTCAGCACCCGAAACGGTCGACCGTCAGTCGGGTATCCCCGCTCAGCCAGGACCGGCCGACACCCCAGGACCGCCTACCGACCCGGCCCCGAGCGTCCCGGCGCGTCCCCGCGGGCTCCGGCGGGTCCGGATCAGCGCACCGGCCGGAGCGGTCCTGCTGCTGGCGCTCTGCTCCTTCGTCGGCAGCCTCCTCCTGCAGGCGTTCCTCTACCCGCGGGGCTCCGGGGACGCTGACGAGGCCGCCTACGTCCTGCAGGCGCGCATGCTGCTGGACGGGCGCCTCACCCTGGACGCGCGGGTGGTGGAGCCGTTCTTCCAGCCATGGCTGACCGGCATCCACAGCAACCACGTCTTCACCAAGTACCTGCCGGGCTGGCCCGCGCTGCTCGCCCTCTCCCAGGCGTTGTTCGGCACGATGACCGTCGCTCCCGCGGCGGCCGCCGCCTGCTGGGTCGTCGGTGCGTACCTGCTCGCCCGCGAGCTGTTCGACGACGTCTGGACGGCCCTGGCGGCCGCCGTGCTGCTGGCGCTCTCCCCGCTCGTCCTGCTGCACACCGCGCTTCCGCTCGCCTACGCCTGCTGCGCGGCGGTGCTCACGCTGGCCAGCGCCCTCCTGCTGCGCGGGGCCCGCACCGGATCGCGGCCGGCGCTGATCGGTGGCGGCGCGCTCGTCGGGTTCGCCCTGCTCAACCGGCCGTACGACGTGGTCCTCGTCGCGTTGCCCCTCGTGCTCTTCGTCGCGGCGCGGCAGCGGCGGACGCCCCGGGCTCTGCTGACCCGCTCGGTCTGGGCCGCCCTCGGCGCGGCCCCGCTGGTCGCCGTCCTGCTGGCCTACTGCTGGTACGTGACGGGGTCGCCGCTGCGCCTGCCGCTGTCGGCCTCGGACCCGCTGGACACGTTCGGCTTCGGCCCGCGGCGCATCCTGCCCACCGAGTCGAGCTTCCCGTTCACCCGCCACCTGGCCGAAGACGCGCTCTGGGACACCCTGGGCGCGGCACCGAGCTGGTACTTCGGCGGGCTGGGCCTGATCGCCCTCGCCGCCGTCGGCCTCCTCGCTCCGCGGCGCCGCGCGGAGCGCCTGCTGCTCCTCGCGACGACCGGGGTGGTGCTGGCTGGCTACTTCTTCTGGTGGGGGTCGGCGTTCGCCGTGCCCGGCCTGCGCAACGGGCTCGGCCCGCACTACCACCTGGCCGGGTTCACGCCGGTGGTCATCCTCGCGGCCGCCGGCGCCCGGTGGCTGTGGACACTGCTTCCGGCGCGGCCACGCGTGCGGCGGGCGGCACACTCGGCCCGGCCGGTCCGCTGCGCCCGGGTCGCCCGGCTTGGCGGTCTCGCCCGGCCCACCGCGGTGGCGCTCTCCGTGGCCGGGCTCGCGGCGCTCACGGTGCCGACCCTCCAGCCCAGGATCGACGTGCAGCACAGCGTCGACGCCGGCAACGACTTCCTGGACGCGCTCGTCCCGGACGACCTGCCCGGCCCCGCGCTGGTCGTCGTCACGCCGGGGGTGACCAGCCGCTACACCCAGGTCCCGTACCACACGCTGCGCAACAGCCCCGGGCTCGACGGCCCCATCGTCTACGCGGCGGACATCGGGCCCGGCATCGCCGCGCTGCCCGACCGGATGCCCGGGCGCGCGCTCTACCGGCTGCGACCGGACGAGCTCGTCGACGCGGACATCCCGGGCAGCTACCGGGGCTCGTTCGTCCCGCTGCGCCGGGTCACCGGAACCCGGGTCGAGATCCGGGTGACCATTCGGCCCCCCGCGGGCGCCGCGGGTGGGAGCGTCACCGCGCCGGCCGGCGGCGGGTCACGGATGTATGTCCGGCTGGGCGGTGAGGTCCGTTCCCTGGACCTCGCCGCGGTGCCCTTGGGCGGGAGCGCCGGCACGGTCACCCACACCTTCGTCCTGACCACCGGCGCGGCCGGCGGGCCGGACGAGATCGCCGCCGGCGCGTCGTCGCCCGCCGAGCTCGTCGTCGGGTTCGCCGCCGGCGGCGAACCGGGCTCCGGCGGGTGGGAAGAGCGGTTCCCCCTGGTTCGGCGCGCGGCCGGAGACCTCTCCCTGCTCGCGCCGGGCCTCGGCTGGCGGCGGCTGCCAGGCGGCACGGGCGGCACGGGCGGCGGTAAACCCGACGACTGGCTCGCCGCGCGGATACAGCCAGTCCTCGACGTCGCGCTGGCCGGCTCGGGAGGCCGCTGACGGCGAGGCGGTGTGAAACAGGGCAAATGCTGGCAGGGATGCCCAGCGGCGCGCGAGAAGCGAAAGACCCTCAAAATCCGGGTTCCGGCGCGGCCTTCTCGCCGACGCTGGACTGGTGGACGGCAACCCTGACGTCATCAGCGCGCCACCGGCTCAGCGGGGCATTCCCAACTCCGAGCGGGACGCGGAAACCAGCGGCCCCCCACCAGCGGGCCCGTCGGCGAGCGGCGCCGCGCTTCACGATCCTGTCCTGACGTACGGAAAAGAGGACGAGGACTCCACCGGGGCGTGGACGAAGCACAAGAAGACGATGGAGCGCACCGGTGTGCGCACCATGGCCAGGCGGCTGCCGGGACTGCTCGGCCTGTCGTGGTCGCTCGCCTGGGAGGCGGACCGCGCCGGGCTGCTGGCCCTGGTCACCGTCCGGGTGGTGTCCGGGCTCGCGGAGGCGGCCGGCCTGCTGGCCGTGGCCGGCGCGCTCACCGAGCTGCTGCGCGAGGGCCCGACGCCGGACCGGATCCGCGAGGCGCTGCCGGCGCTGGCGCTGGTGGCCGCCGCCGGGGTCGTCCGCGTCGGGCTGGCGCTGCTCGAACGCCTGCTGCGCAGCCGGTTCGGCCCGCGGATCGACCGGGTCTGCATGGTCCGGCTGCTCGACGTCGCGACCCGTACCTCCGTGATGGCCTTCGACGACCCGCGGTTCGTCGACGACCTGGACGCCGCCGAGCGGGGCGCCGCCGGCGGGCGCCAGCTCGTCGACAACACCGCGGACGTGTTCACCTCCGCGGTGCGAATGGCGGCCGCGGGCGGCGTGCTGAGCGTGCTGCACCCGCTGCTGCTGCCGCTGCTGGTCCTGTCGATCCTGCCGGACGGCTGGGCGACGGCGCGCTCGGCCCGCCTGGCGTACGCCTCCTGGCTCGGCACCATCCGCCAGGTCCGGCGGCAGTACATGCTGCGGTACCGCATGATCGACCGGGACTGCGCCGCCGAGATCCGCTCGTTCGGGCTCGGGGGGTTCCTGCTCGAGGAGTACACGCTGCTCGCCCGCGGGTACGAGGCCGAGCAGCTGCGGGTCGGCCGCGGCCAGGTCCGGTACCGGCTGATCGGCGAGACCGTGGCCGGGCTCGCCCTCGGTGCCGTGTACGGGACGCTCGTCCTGCTCCTCAACGCCGGCGTCATGCCGCTCGCCGCGGCGGGCACCGCCGTCCTCGCGATCCGCAACGGGAGGAGCGCCCTGGGGACCGCGCTGACCAGCCTCAACGACGCCTACGAGAACTTCCTCTACTTCGGCGAGTACCGGGCCTGGATCGAGGAGGCGGCCCGCCGGATCCCCACCCAGCGGGCGGCGGCGGCGCCGGCGAGCCCGGCCGTCATCCGCGTCGACGACGCCACCTACAGCTATCCGCACACGGGTACCGCGGCGCTGCGCGGCGTCTCCGTCGAGCTGCGCAGGGGGCAGGTGGTCGCGTTCGTCGGCGCGAACGGCAGCGGCAAGTCCACGCTGGCGAAGGTCCTCGCCGGCCTGTACCTGCCGGACGCCGGCACCGTGCACTGGGACGACGTCGACCTCGCCGGCGTCGACCCGGACAGCGTGCGGGAGCGGGTCGGCATGATCCCGCAGTCCTACACCCACTGGCCCATGTCGGCCCGGCTGAACATCGCCGTCGGCCGTGTCGGCCGGCTGGTGACCGACGGCCCGGACAGCGTCATCCCCGCCGCCCGGACGACCGGCGCCGACGAGGTCATCGACAAGCTGCCGCACGGCTACGACACCTCGCTCGCCCGCCAGTACAACTCCGGTCATGATCTGTCGGGCGGCCAGTGGCAGCGGATCGCCTGTGCGCGCGCCGTCTACCGGGACGCGCCGTTCCTCATCGCCGACGAGCCCTCCGCGGCCCTCGACGCCCGCGCCGAGCAGACCCTGTTCAGCCTCATCCAGCAGCTCGGGCGGGACCGGATCGTCCTGCTGATCACCCACCGGCTCGCCAGCGTCCGGACCGCCGACCGCATCTACGTGCTCGACGAAGGGCTCGTCGTCGACGAGGGCACCCACGCCGAGCTGATGAGCCGCCCCGGCATCTACCGCGACCTGTTCACCCTCCAGGCCCGCCAGTTCGTCGACACCCCCGACCCGGCACCATCACCGGCGGCCGGAGCACCGGCCTGATCAGAGGGCGCGCGATCAGGCGGCCGGTCGGGGTCTGGACCAACGCCTCGACGTGGATGCCCCACCCGGTCGTGTCGCCGTCCCAGTAGGCCTCGACCGCGACCAGCGGCAGATCAAGCCCACTGGCCGCCTCGACCAGCTACTCCACTGTCTCCAAGCGATCCCCGATCACCCGGCCACGCCATGCCCCTGTAGCGAGGGCCGGGCTAGGGAAGCCAGGGCTCGCCGACGGCGATCACACGCCCCACCGTGTCGAGCTGAAGCATCATCAGGTGGTTCGGAGCGGATGCGACACGTTCCCGCAGATCCGCGAGGTCGCCGGTTTCGTACTCCTCAGGTCCCACCGAGAACGTGAACCTGACCGTCGTCGCCAGCTGGTACTCGCGAATTTCCGCCTCGACGTCATCGATCCGATAACCGTCCAGGCACGTCCCCGTGTCGTCGCCGGGCTCGGGGGTGCAGAGGACGTAGGCCTTCCGGTCGAGCCGGAGCGCGGTGCCGTCAACGCCTACCACCGTGCCGAGGTCATGAACCTCGCCGAAGCCGGAAAGCGGTGGGTGTGCGTCCCGCGGCAACGGCGAGCGGGACACCGACACTGGGGACACCGACACCGACGGAGATGCGGCCGGCGATGATGCCGGCGACCGAGACGGCGCGGGCGACGGCGACGAAGACGGAGACGGAGACGGCGGGCTGGGCTCGTCCGTCTCGCTGGAGCAGCCTGCGACCACGGCTCCGGCGACGAGTATCCCGCCGAGCGACCTGGACAACCCGCTGATTCCCGCACCAAACATGACGAAATACTAGTCGCGGCCGGTCGGTCGCGCCCTCCCGCTCAAGCTGTTGACGCGTCTTCGCGACCTCGACGGGTTGCCCGCAGCGCCATGATCCAGCTGATTGGCTCAGCGGGGGCGCGCAAGCAGTTCCGCGATGTGCGCCTCGTTGACATGAGGGCTGGTGCCAGCGGTACCGACGGCGCAGCCCGCGACGAGTACGGCGCGTTCCATCGCGTCGTCCGGGTCGCCGCCCGCGAGCCAGTAGTGCAGGAAGCCCGCGAACAGGGCGTCGCCAGCGCCCGTGGTGTCGGCCACCCCGTGCGGAGCGACAGCGCGGACCTGGCGGGCGGGACGTCCCCGGACGGCAAGCAGCGCACCGTCCGCCCCCAGCCCGACGACGACGATCCGTGCGCGAAAGCGTTCCAGTGCTGTCCGGGCGAAGACGGCCGGATCCGTGTCGAGCCGCTCGGCGGAGCAGAACAGGACGTCGGCGGCCTCGAGCCACGGCGCGCTGTAGGCGTCGTCGACTCCGGTGACGGTCTGGACGTCGACGGCGACCGGCACGCCTGCGGCCTTGGCGACCGTCAGGAGCGGACGGGCGAAACCAACGGTGGAGACGACGGCGAGCTGGGCACCGGCCACGAGCTCGGCGAACAATGCGGGCGGGTAGGTGGCGTCGGGGAGGTCCTTGAGGTCGGTGTGGACCTGCCGTGCGCCGCGCGGATCGACCAGCACGACGGAGGCCGGGGTACCCGCCACCGCCACGACCCCGGCCCCACCCAGGCCGGCACGCTTCAGCTCGGCGCGGACGAGGACACCAGCCGGGTCGGCGCCGACCAGCGTTGCCAGTACGACCGGGGATCCCAGCGTGCGCAACACGCGGGCGACGTTGAGCCCGACGCCCCCCGCCTCCAGTCGCAGTTGGTGTGGCAGATAGCGCACCGGCACATAGCGAAGCGGAAAGTCGTCCACCGGCACCGTCTGCTGCACGTTGGCAACCCCGGCAACCACCACCGGACCCGTCATAGCCGTCACGTCTACCACGCGCGTCGCACCGCTCGAACCACCTGGCACGCTTTGGGCACGCTGTACCCCGCAGCACACGTCGATGATCGTTCTAGCGTCGCGGTCAGTCGCGGACGACCACCATCTTGCCGCCGGCCTCGCCCTGGCGAAGCGGAGCGGCGCGCGGCGCGCGAAGCGGCGAACGGCGGCGGTCGTTACTGGCCCGGCCGCGTAGGGAAGGACAGGCCTATGACCGGGCAGGACCGGTGGGCCGGGGGCCCGCGCTACCTGCCGATCGCCGACCACGGGCTGATCGGCGACCTGCGCACCGTCGCCCTGGTGGGCACCGACGGGACCATCGACTGGTACTGCTGCCCGTCCTTCGACGCGCCCAGCGTCTTCGGCTCGATCCTCGACGCGGACCGGGGAGGGCGCTTCGAGCTGACGGCCGACGCGCCGGCGAGGTCAAAGCAGTTCTACTTCCCCGACACCAACGTCCTGATCACCCGGTTCTTCACCGAGGACGGCGTGGGCGAGGTCCAGGACTTCATGCCGATCATCGGCGACGCGAGCGCGGTCGGCCGGCACCGGCTGATCCGCCGCGTGGTGTGCGTGCGCGGGTCCATCCCGATGCGTGCGCGGGTGGCCCCGCGGTTCGACTACGCCCGGCTGCCGCACACCGTCAGGACCGAGGGCGGCGCGACGCTGTTCGAGTCGGCGTCGCTCTCCCTCGCGCTGACCGCCACGGTGCCGCTCGACGGGGACGGCCGGGACGTGTGGACGATCTTCAAGCTGCTGGAGGGGGAGTCCGCGGTCTTCGCCCTCGACCGGGTGGGCGGTGACATCGCGCCGCGCGGGTGTCCCCATGCCGAGGCCGAGCAGGAGTTCACCGCCACGGTGGCGTTCTGGCGCCGGTGGCTGGCCGCGTCCCGCTACCGGGGGCGGTGGCGGGAGATGGTGCACCGCTCCGCGCTGACCCTCAAGCTGCTCACCTACGCGCCGACCGGGGCGATCGTGGCGGCCCCGACGACCAGCCTGCCCGAGCAGATCGGCGGGGAGCGCAACTGGGACTACCGGTACGTGTGGGTCAGGGACGCGGGGTTCTGCGTCTACGCGCTGCTGCGGCTTGGGTTCACCGACGAGGCGCGGGCGTTCATGGACTTCCTGTCCGAGCGCGTCGCGCTGCGCGACAACTGCCCCCGCGGCCCGCTCCAGATCATGTACGGCATCGACGGCCGCGGTGAGCTGCCAGAAGATGAGCTGGGCCATCTCAGCGGGTACCGGGACTCCGCCCCGGTCCGGGTCGGCAACGCCGCCGCCGACCAGCTCCAGCTGGACATCCACGGGGCGCTCCTCGACTCCGTCTACCTCTACGACAAGTGGGGGGAGCCCATCTCCAGCGGCCTGTGGGACGAGGTCTGCGTCCTGGTGGACTGGGTCTGCGACCACTGGGACCAGCCCGATGAGGGCATCTGGGAGACCCGCGGCGGCCGCAAGAACTTCCTGTACTCGCGGCTGATGTGCTGGGTGGCGGTCGAGCGGGCGATCCGGATGGCGGCGCACCGCGGGCTGCCCGCCGACATCGTGCGCTGGCGGGGCTGCCGCGACGCGATCTACCGGCAGATCATGCGCCGCGGCTGGTCCGCCAACCGGCGGGCGTTCGTCCAGCACCTCGACGACGACGTCCTGGACGCCTCCGTGCTGATGATGCCGCTGGCGAAGTTCGTCTCGCCTACCGACCCGAAGTGGCTGTCCACGCTGGACGCGCTCGGCGAGGAGCTTGTGTCCGACTCGCTGGTCTACCGCTACGACCCCGAGGCGAGCCCGGACGGCGTGCGCGGCGAGGAGGGCACCTTCTCGATCTGCTCGTTCTGGTACGTCGAGGCGCTGACCCGGGCCGGGCGGCTCGACGAGGCGCGGCTCGCCTTCGAGAAGATGCTCACCTACGCCAACCACGTGGGCCTCTACGCGGAGCAGATCAGCCGCGCCGGCGAGCAGCAGGGCAACTTCCCGCAGGCCTTCACCCATCTGTCGCTGATCAGCGCCGCGTTCAACCTGGACCGTGCCCTCGGCTGACGGGTCGTGCTCAGCCCGGTGTTCCACCTCTCGGCTCGACCGGCCGGACGAGGCTCCCTTCGAGGCCTCGCCTTCGTCCGCCGCGTCGGGGGTCAGGGCAGCTGGGTGGCCAGGGCAGCTCTGGGGTCAGGGCAGCTCGGGGGTCAGGGCAGCAGGGTGTCCAGGAAGGCGTTGCTGAACACGCGGTGCGGGTCCAGGGCGGAGAGGATCGCCCGGGCCGCGTTCCAGTCGGCCCCGGCCGGGGCGCCGGCGGAGTAGCTCGCCGGGATCGCCGCGGCGAGCACCGCCGGGTCGGTCCACGGGCCGGCGTCGGTGTGCGCGAAGCGCTTCGACCATTCCGGCCGGACGGCGGCGTACGCCCCGGCGTAGTTACTACGCAGCCAGGTCTCCAGCTCCCGGTAGAACTGGTTCTGGTACGGGGTGCCGGGAACGCTCACCACGTCGACCCACACCACCGCGTCCCACTCCGGGTGGTCCGGCCGCGCCCGCAGCGGTGACAGCAGCGCCGGCCGCGCGCCGGGCACCTGCGAGTCGGCGGGATTGTCGAGGCCGGTGACGCGGAACTCCACCGGGGCGTTCATCGGGTACTGGCCGCGCGCCTGGTACTCGGCCAGCTTGCTCTTGTAGAAGGCATAGAACTCGGAGGCCACCCGCTGGATGTCCGCGCGCCGGGTGTGGATCGCGTGGCAGGTGGTCGTGATCCGCAGCGTGCTCGATTTGACGTAGGACAGCAGGTTCTTCGACCAGCCCCAGATGTCCCAGCTCGCCGTCGAGATCAGGCCGGCGCCGACCAGGCTGATCTGGGTCTGCATCAGCGTCGGGGTCTGCGAGACGTCGCCGGTGATGATCTGTGCCAGGAGATCCGAGACCTCCTTCGGGATGATGTCGTTGAACGGGAAGTTGTATGGGCTGGTGACCTGCCGGGACAGCAGCGGCTTGTTCGGGCTCACCGTCCAGACCCGCAGCCAGGGGTTGGCCGTGAACGGGAACCAGATGCACACCACCCGGCCACTGGAGTTCACGTAGCTCGCGAAGGACTGGGCGCCGGCCGAGGCCGGGGGAGCGAACAGCGTGTCGGCGCTGACGTTGAACCAGCTCTGGCAGCGCAGCCGCCGGTTCGGCCCCACCCGCAGCGTCGCCTCGGTGATGAACGCCCGGCCCAGGTGGACGAGCAGCGCGCCGGCCTCGGCGTCGCCGCGCTGGAAGGTGCGCAGCACGTAGCGGTTCTGGCCGGCGTCCCAGACCACGGCGGTCAGCGAGACCACCAGGTTGCTCAGCGACCCGAAGGTATGGCCGGGGGGGAGGGTCTCGCCCTGGGCGGCTATCCCGGTCCCGCGGCCGCCGACCGCCAGCACGCCGCCGATCGTGTTCTCGCCGATCGCGGGCGTCGCCGTCAGCCCGTAGCCGGCCGGTTCGAGCGCCGCCAGCACGGCGTCCACCGTGGCGCCGGGCTGGACGGTCACCGACGCCGGGCTGCCGGCGTGGACGGTGATCGCGGTGAGGTGCGCGGTGGTGTCGACGAGCACGACGCCCGATGCGCCCGCCGGTACCACCAGTGGTGACCAGTTCAGCCGCGCGCCCCGCGGCCGTAATCGCCAGCCGTTGGCATGCGCCCAGTTCGCCATGGTCACCACGTCGGCGGGCGTGGCGGGCGCGGCGGTCCACAGGTTGTCGACCTTGATCTCACCGGACCAGTTCTGGAAGGCCTGCTGGTAGAGGGGAATCGACGACGGGAAGCCCGGGGGAGCGGGGGTGGCCGCCTCCGCGGGCGTCAGCCGGAAGGCGGGCGTCCACTGCAGCAGGCCGAACGCGGTCAGGCCCGCTCCCGCGATGACGGCCCGACGCGAGGCGTGAGCCCGATCAGGGTCCTCGTCCGGATGGTGCCGTGATGCGGGGTCGTGATGACGAGTCATGGTGTCCCTTCCGGGCTTGTCGGCGCCGTCTCATGGACCAGGCCCGCCGCCCACATCCGGCTGGGCACGGCGGCAGGCGCGAGCGGACGGGCGCCGGGACGCGGCGGGGCCACGTCCGAGCAGGGCCGTCGAACGGCTGGGAGGGCTGGGAGGGCTGGAGACGATCTGAGCGGTGACGGCTGGTGCCTCCGAGGGCTGCGATCGTCTCTCTTGGTTTGACTGGTTCAAATCTGATGGTTCGTCAGAAACGCTCGCCGCGAGGGAGATGATCTCGGACGTCCCTCGGGCCGTCAAGAGGATCCTTCGCGGATCGCGGATCATCGCTCATGTCCGAGTCTCGGAGTCCTCGGCCGGGCGTGGGCCGTCCTGCCGTGGAGGCGGGGATTCCGCTGACGCGTCCCGTGATCGGATGGCGGGTCGCTCTTGGCCTGCGATCATGCGTTACATGACGGTGACGCCGCGTCCTGGTCGAAGTCCCTGCGTCCAGACCCGAGACGCAAAAACCAGCTTGGCCTCTCGGCCTCCGGTGTCGTATGTCATCCGGGCTGCCCGGGTCCGGGCCCGGGTCGCTATCGGCTAGTTCCTGCGGCCCGGCGGCGGCTGCCACGACGATGAGCGCGAGGACGGTGACCGCCGCGGCGTCGCGGCGGCGGATCCGGGCGGCCAGGACGACCCGGGCGCCGAGGACGGTGACGGCGAGGGAACCGGCAAGGATGGCTTGGACCTGGTAGACGGCCAGAGTCCGCAGCGCTGCGACGGACGCGAGCCAGGCCAGCAGGTCGCAGCCGAGGCCTGCCAGATACAGCGGATGGCGCAGCGCCCGTAGCGTGTCGGGCGCGCGGCGGGCGCCTTCGGCTTGGGCGATCGAACCGGCGCCATAGCTCACGGCGGCGGCCACGGCGAACGCGAGCGCCACGGCGTGTCCCGTGGTCATTGCGGACTGTCGGTCGTGCTGGCGGATCGGTGGCCTGGGGCCGGGTCACGTGCGTCGTCGTTCTCATCGGCGGTATTCGCGCCGTCGCCGACGTCCACGCCCAGTGCGTCCACTGTCACGCCCCCACCTCTGCCCTTGCCTCGCGTCAGCGGATTGCCGGGAACAGGATTCCGGCGGCGTGCTCTGGCCTCGGCTAGGAGCGTCGGCGCGCAACGGTATCGCCTTGCGTTCCGGTTGGAAGCGACGGCGGTCGTCAGGTCGATATGGCCGGCCTGGCCGGCCGGGCGCCGTTTTAGGCATGCGGGTCAAGCCGGTATCCGGCGCCCCGGACAGTGAGAATGGTGGACCGGCCGAACGGCCGGTCGATCTTGTCGCGCAGATAGCGGACGTACACGTCCACCACGTTGGAGACACCGTCGTAGGAGAAGTCCCAGACGTGGTTGATGATGTACGTCCGGCTCAGCGTCTGTCCGGGCCGGCGCATCAGTTCGTACAGCAACGCGAACTCCTTCGCCGACAGCGCGACATTCGACTGTCCGCGGTGGACGTTGCGGGTCGCCGGGTCGAGGACCAGATCACCGACGCGCAGTTCGGTCGGGCGCTCCATCGGGCCACGGCGGGTCAGCGCACGGACCCGGGCGAGGAGTTCCTGCAGGTCGAACGGTTTGGTGAGGTAGTCGTCGGCGCCGGCGTCCAGACCGTGGATCTTGTCCTGGACGCCGTCGCGGGCGGTGAGCATGAGGACCGGTACCCAGCGTCCCTGCTCGCGGATCCGCCGGCAGACGTCGAACCCGTCCGGCGGCGGGATCATCGCGTCCAGCACCACCACGTCGTAGTCGGTCTCGGTGATGCTCCACACCGCGTCGGTGCCTGTAGCGACCGTGTCGACCGCATAGCCGGCTCGTTGTAGACCGCGGGTCAACATCGCGGCCATCGCGGTGTCGTCCTCGACGACGAGCAGCCTCATGTGCCGAGAATAGGTTTGATTGTTCGGTTGGTCGCATCCGTGCGTGGCACCTGCCGGGGCCGGCGTCGTCGACCGTGAGGCGGGAACTGTTGGCGTCGTCATGGCTACACCGTCAATCCGTGGTGCGTGTGTCCCCGGCATGGGTGAACAGTGACGCTGCCCGCCACCGCGTACAGAGCGCGCCGAGGCACGCGGCGGGTATGGCGCTCGGTGCGCGCGATCTGCTCAGGCATGACTGTCAGGATGGGCCGGAACGCATGAGAGGAACGTGAACGTGGGGGTGGTGCGGTGCGGCTGATGCGGCGGTCGGTGCGCACGCGGCTGCTGATGGCGTTCATCGCTGGCACCGTGATCGTGCTGGTCCTGGGTCTGTCGTTGCTCTACGTCGTCCTGGACCGGCAGCTGCGCGGCGCTCTCGACGCCGACTTGGCCGACCGCGCCGGTGACCTCGCGGTCAGTGTCCGGACCGGGGATCGCACCGTCGTGTCCGGTGATCCGATGGCGCAGGTGTACGCCGCCGATGGCACGGTGGTGACCGGGTCGGCGGAGCTGGGCGGCCGGCGGCTGCTGGACGCCGAGCAGGTCCGCGCCGTCCACGACGCCGTCCTGGTGGGCCGGGACCTGCCACTGGGCTACCGTGGCGCGCCGCTGCGGGTCCGGCTGCGGTCCCAGCCGGTCGGCGCATCCGGGTTGGTGCTGACCGTCGGCGTCGCCGCGACCTCCGTGGAACGGGCCAGCGACCGGCAGTTCATGGTCCTGCTGCTGGCCGCCCCGCTGCTGATCGCGGCGCTCGCCGCGCTGGGCTGGATCCTGATCCGGGCCGCGCTGCGCCCGGTGGACGCGCTGACCCGCCAGGCGGCGGCGATCTCCAGTCTGGACAGCACCCAACGGCTGCCGCCCGTTCACGGCGACGACGAGATCGCGCGCCTCGCGGCCACCCTGGACAGCATGCTCGCGCGGCTCGCGGTCGCGTTCACCCGCGAACGCGCGTTCGTCGACGACGCCAGCCACGAGCTGCGGACCCCGATCGCGGTGCTGCGCGGCGAGATCGACCTGGCGCTGACCGCGCTCGACGACCGTGGCGAGGTCGAACAGTCCCTGCTCGCTGCCCGTGGCCAGGTCGACCGGCTCACCCGGCTCACCGAGGACCTGCTGCTGCTGGCCCGCGAACGGGCCGGCTCCCTGGTCGTGCACCGCCAACCGGTCGACCTGACCGACCTGGCGCTCGCCGAGGCGGCCGCGCTCGGCCGGGTCACCGGCCTACGCATCGAGGTGCACAGCGAGCCCGTGGTCGTTGAGGCGGACCCCGACCGGCTGCGCCAGGTGCTCACCAACCTCGCCGCCAACAGCGCCGCCGCCGGCGCGACCACGGCCGACGTTCGGATCACCGCCGACCGGGACACCACTGCCGTCGCCTGGGCCGACGACGGGCCAGGCTTTCCACCCGACCTGGTGGACTCGGCCTTCGAACGGTTCGTCCGCGGCGACGCCGCCCGCACGACCACCGGCGCGGGGCTCGGCCTGTCCATCGTCCGGGCGATCGTGGTCGCGCACGGCGGCAGCGTCCAGGTGCGCAACGGCGCCCCGCTCGGCGGCGCCGTCGTGACCGTCGGGCTCCCGCTGACCTAGCTCCGTCCGAGGCCGCGATCCACGCCGTCCGCGCCCGCCGGCAGGTCAACGCAGTTGATCCCTCGGTCTGGACCCGGGACGATGCGGGCGATCTCGGCCGTTCGCCCGTCCCGGGGAAGGTTCGGCTCGGACATCAGGGTTCGAGGCTGGTCGTGTACCAGGAGAGCGCCGCGGCGAAAGCGGGACGCCACACAGCGAACGTGTGGCCGCCCGGCCGCAGGCGCAGCGAGACGGGGAAGCCGCTGGCCGCCAGTTCCGCCCGCATCCGCACCAGGCCGTGCGCGACCACCTGGTCGCCCGTCCCGGCGTCGAGCCAGATGATCGGGCGGGGGCCGGTCCGCAGCGTCGGCACGTACGCGTCCGGGCTGTTGGCCCAGGCCGCGGCGCGCGCGGCGGGCCCCGTCCCGAGCAGCGGGGCGAGCCCGTCGGTATGCGTCGGCTCGGTCAGAGGAGACCCGCATGGCGCCACGTGACCCCATATAAGCATCCGAACACCGAAAGAACGATGTGTACCATCAGCCCCCGCCGGAAAGCGCGTCGTCCCTGGTCAGCCCGGCGGGTCGATGCTCCGGCCGGTCACGTCCGTCCCGGCAGCGGGTGCCTTCAACGGCGGCCACCTCGGGCCCGAGCGCGAGGGACGCGACCGGATCGGTCCCGTCCACCGCGTCCACCCGCTCGGTGTCCGCATGGCGGCCACCACCCGCCACCCGTCCGCGATCACCCGATACCAAAGATGATCTACGATGGCCGATGGGCCCGCGCCTGGGCGCGGAGCCATCCCGGCCGGGGCAGACCGGCCAGAATTCTCATCGTCCTCTCGTGTTCGACCACGACACTGACACTCGTCAACGTCGACATGGAGGTCCGATGACACTCACGGGGTGGCCATTCATGCTCCTACTGAGCGTGGTCGGCCTGGCGAGCGCCGCGGGCACATACCAGTCGTGGATGCGGTGGCCCGGTCGGTGGGCACTGCCCGGGCGCGCGGTCAGCCTTCTGATGATCATGATGCTTGGTGGAATCATTGCGCTCGCGCAGGTCAACCGCTCTTACGGCTTCTACACATCAGTCTCGGATCTGCTCGGCGGCCCGGCCAGCGCCCACAGCCTCGCGGTGCAGGGCCATCCGGGGAACGGCTACCGGATGGCCGTGCTGACCCCGAACTGGGCCGTGCTCGGTCACCGGGATGCGCTGCACGGCCACGGGATCATGCTCAACGTCCTGTACCCCGGGAAGCACAGCGGGTTGACCCACCACGGGCTGCTCTACCTGCCGGCGGCCTACTTCACGGGCAACACCCAGCGCCGGTTCGCCGCGGTGGAGGTTTTCCACGGCTACCCTGGCTCACCCGAAACTTTCCCCCAGCTGATGGACATCCAGACCCGGTTGGAAACCGAGATCACCGCCGGCCGGGTCCCGCCCGTGGTCCTGGTGATCCCGCAGGTCTACGCGGGCGGCCAGAGCTCCGAATGCGTCAACGCCGTCGACGGGGCGCAGTGGGAGACCTACCTCACCGTCGACGTCCTCGACGACGTCACCCGGACCTTCCGCGTGGACACGTCCCGTTCCTGGGCCTCGCTGGGCATCTCCACCGGCGGATTCTGCGCGGTGAACCTGGCGCTGCACCACCCCGAGCGTTTCGCCGCGGCGGCCAGCCTGTCGGGCTACTTCACCGCCGGCGAGGACCCGGGGACGGCAAACCTCTACCAGGGAGCGAGGTTCGCCAGCCGCGAGAATTCGCCCATCTGGTGGGTCCGCTACCACAGCCCGGTCGCGCCCGCGCTCTACCTGTCCGCGTCAGGCGGCGACCCGGGCGCCATGCACGAGGCGCGTGCGATGACCGCGACTCTGCGGCGCTACGCGCGGTCGCTCCCGACGACGACGGCGTTGGCCCCGTCCGGCGGGCACAACTGGGGCGTATGGTCCGCGGCCTTCGGGCCGGCGATCGACTGGATCGCCCAGTACCTGCCCGAACCGCTTGTGGCGCCACCCCCGGACCTGAGCTGAGCCGGCCGTGAGGGGCGGGTCCAGACGGGCCACCCGAGACGCCGACGATCCCGTGGAGACCTGTATGTCGTCTCCGATCACCAGGTCGTGCGATCCAGGTCACACTTACCGGGACCGGGGCTCCGCCCCTGTGGGCGCGGCCCCGGACGGCCACGGCCTGTCGTCGGCGGGCAGCGCGCCGGGACGACGAAGCGTCGCGGGCGCGTAGATCGTGGCAGCGGACGAGGGCAGCTCAGCCGTACGACAGGAGGGACGCAGAGCCATGTCAACCGCCATCGGTGCCGGTCCGATTGGGGCGGTCGACGACGTCGACCTTTCCGACCTCGCCTTCTGGGTCCGGCCGCGTGCCGAGATCACCGCCGCGTTCGCTCTGCTGCGCGCGCGGCCCGGCCTGCCGTCCTACCTGGAGCCGCCCTTTGCCAACGATCTGATCCCGTCCGGGGCTGGCTACTTCGCGGTCACCCGCCACGCGGACATCGTCCGGATCAGCTCGGAGCCGGGGACCTTCTCCTCGGCCCGCGGGGCGACTTCGATCCAGGACCTGCCGCCCGACTTCCTCGAGTTCTTCGGCGGGATGATCAACCTCGACGCGCCGCGGCACCACCGGCTGCGGCGCATCGTCTCCCGGGCGTTCACCCCGCGCATCATCGCCCAGACCGAGCAGGACATCGCCGCGATCGCCCGCACGATCGTGGACGACCTGGTCGCCGAGGGGCCGGGCGACTTCGTCTCGCGGGTCGCCGCCCGGCTGCCCCTGGAGGTCATCTGCCGGATGATGGGCCTGCCGCAGGAGCGGTACGGCGACGTCTTCCGCTGCACGAACGTCATCCTCGGCTCCGGCGACCCGGACTACGTCCCGGAGGGCGCCGACATCGTGGCCGCCCTGCTCGGCGCCGGCGCGGAGCTCGCCGACCTCCTGCAGGAGACGGCGACGCGCCGGCGGGCCGAGCCGACCGACGACCTCACGACCGCGCTCGCCCTCGCCGAGGTCGACGGTGAACGCCTCGACGACAGCGAGATCGCCTCGTTCTTCATCCTGCTGCTGGTCGCCGGTAACGAGACGACCCGCACCGCGATCAGCCATGCGCTCCTCGCGTTGACGGCGTTCCCGGAGCAGCGGGCCGCCTGGCGGGACGACGTGGCGGGGGTGAGCCGGACCGCCGTCGAGGAGATCGTGCGCTGGTCGAGCCCGGTGCGCTGGATGCGCCGCACGGTCACCCAGGACGTCGAGGTCTCGGGGCAGCGGCTGCGCGCCGGCGACAAGGTGCTGTTGTTCTACTCGTCGGCGAACCGTGACGAGGCCGTGTTCGCCGACGCCGACCGGTTCGACGTCCACCGCGACCCCAACCCCCACCTGGGCTTCGGCGGCGCCGGCCCGCACTTCTGCCTCGGCGCCCACCTGGCCCGCCGCGAGATCTCGGTGATGTGGCGCGAGCTGTTCGCCCAGGCCCCCGACATCCGGGCGGTCGGCGAGCCCGAGTGGCTGGCCAGCAGCTTCATCAACGGCGTCAAGCGGCTGACCTGCGACTTCACCCCCCGCTAGCGACCCGGCGCCAGCCCGCGGCCCGCGGTGGGGGCGCCTGGTTCACCGTTGCGGAAGGAGCCGGCGGGTACGACCCGGTGCGCTGGGTGGAAGATCGCCGGCGATGTCGGCGAGTGACACGGAGCTCAGGCTGTCGCGCCAGGCCTGGTGCGCCCGGGCCATGGTGGTGGCGAGGACGCACGGGGCGGCGCAGTCCTCGCTGGGCAGGGCGCCGCGGCCGCGCTGCCGGATCTCGCGGCACCGGTAGGGGGTGGCGGTGCCGTCGACCGCCTCGACGACCTCCAGGACCGTGATGTCCGCCGGGTCCCGGGCCAGCCGGAACCCGCCGCGCGGGCCGGTCGTCGCCGTGAGCACGCCGGCACGCACGAGTGCCTGGAGCTGCTTGGCCAGGGAGGGCAGGGGCAGGTCGTAGTAGTCGGCGAGCTGGCCGGCGGAGGCGGCCTGCCCGGGTTCCAGCAGGGAGAGCGTGACGGCGCAGTGCAGCAGCCACTCGGTGCTCTCCGGCAGCCTCACGCCGCCACCGTATCGGAGGTGGCGGGATCTAGGATATTGCGGATATATTTCCTCCGAAATAGCCGGACGTGCGGGAGGTAGCGATGCGGGTGGCGGTAGTGGGAGCGACGGGCCGGATCGGGCGGCTCACCAGCGAGGTCCTCCGGGACGGCGGGCACGATGTGGCTCCCGTCGCCCGGTCACTCGGCGTCGACGTCCTGACCGGGGACGGGCTGGACAAGGCGCTGGACGGCGTGGCGGCCGTGATCGACTGCGCGAACACCCCGTCCCAGGACGTCACGATGGTCGTCGACTTCTTCACGACCACCACCGCGAACCTGCTGGCCGCGGAACAACGCGCCGGCGTGGGGCATCACGTACCGCTGTCCATCGTCGGCATGGCGGAGCCGCCGGCGAACCCGCACTACGCGGGGAAGCTGGCGCAGGAGGCCACCGTGGAGCGGGGACCGGTGCCGTGGACGATCGTGCGCGCCACCCAGTTCCACGACTTCGCCGCCATGGTCGCCTCCTGGACCGAGCGGGACGGCACCGCGGTCATCGCGCCGCTGCTCGTGCAGCCGATCGCCCCGGCCGACGTCGCCGCGGTCCTCGCCGAGACCGCCGTCGGCGAGCCCCGGCGCGAGCGGCTCGACATCGCCGGCCCGGAGACCCAGGACCTGGTGGACATGGCGCGGCGCACCTACGCGGCGCGCGGCCAGGAGATCCGGCTCGTGCCGACCTGGGAAGGGCCGCACGGCGTCAGCATGGCCGGCAACGCCCTGCTGCCCGGCCCGGGCGCCCGCATCATGCCCACCACCTTCGACGCCTGGCTGGCCGCCGGGGCGCAGTGAGCCCGCGAGGGTTAGCGTGCTGTTCTGGGAGTCGGGTGGTCTGGAGGCTGCGGTGGCGGATACCTGGGACCCGGACCGTTACCTGACCTATGCCGACGAGCGCGGCCGGCCGTTCGCGGACCTGATGGCCCGGGTCTCGGCCGAGCCGGCCACGGTCGTCGACCTGGGCTGCGGCCCCGGCAACCTGACCGCCCTGCTCGCCGACCGGTGGCCGGCGGCCCGCGTAGTCGGCGTCGACCGCAGCCCCGCGATGATCGCGAAGGCCGTGGACGAGCGGATCACCTGGCAGGTCGCCGACCTGCGCGACTGGGCGAGCACCGCGGCGGCCGGAAGCGTCGACGTGCTGGTCTCGAACGCCACCTTCCACTGGGTCGCGGATCACCTCGACCTCCTGGCGGTCCTCGGGCGCGCGGTGAGTCCGGGTGGTTGGTTCGCGTTCCAGGTGCCCGGCAACTTCGCCGCGCCGAGTCACACGCTGGGCGCGGAGCTCGCCGCCGAGCCGCCGTATGCCGCCCACACGGCCGACGTCGAGGTGGGGGCGGCGTACGACCCGGCGGCGTACTGGCGTGCCCTGGCCGCCGAGGGATTCGCCACCGACGCCTGGGAGACCACCTACCTGCACGTCCTGACCGGGCCCGACCCGGTGTTCACCTGGATCTCCGGCACGAGCCTGCGCCCCACGCTCGCCGCGTTGCCGGACGACCTGCGCCCCGCCTTCGAGCAGGAACTGAAGCGGCGCCTGGCGCAGGCATTCCCCGTCGACGGCGCTGGCCGGGTGCTGCTGCCGTTCCGTCGCGTCTTCGCCGTCGGGCACAAACGCTGAGGACTCGGTCCCGGCCTGGCGGGGCGGGGTGGTGACGCACCAGCATGTCGGGAACCCGATGCGCAGGTAGGCGAGTTCGGCGAGGCCATCGCCCGGCGATGCCTGCTCGAAGTCGAACAAAACCCGCCGGCCGATGGCTCGTGTCTGTGGTGGTGGATGGGCCGGGCGGTGGGGTCGTGCGTTCTAGGGTTCTAGAAGGGACAACGGTTGTCGGTATCCGGCCGATTGTTCGGCGGGTTCCGTGTCCTGGTCTGGGTGTCGGGTGTGGTGGCGGCGGGGTTGGTGGTCCAGGTGTGGGGGTCTTCTTCGGGAAGGAAACCTTCTTCGTCGTTGGTGGTGGTGTTGACGTGGTGGGTTCGGCCGGTGGGGGTGATCCAGATGAATACGCCTGGTTCGGGTTGGTGGAGTTGCCATCCTGGGCTGTGTTTCATGACGTGGTGGCGGCGGCAGAGGGTGCCGAGGTTGTCGAGTGCGGTGTGGCCGTTGGTGGTTCTGGCGAGGGTGTGGTCGAGGTCGCAGGCCGTGGCGGGCATCGCGCAGCCCGGGTAGACGCAGCGGGTGTCGCGGTGGCGGACCAGGCGGGCGAGTGCCGGGGTTGGTACGCGGCGATGCCCCAGGTCGAGGACCGTTCCGGTGGCGGGGTCGGTCAACACCCGGCGCCAGCGTGCGTCCGCGGCCAGGGTCCGGCCGACGTGTGCGGGGATCGGTCCGTGGCCGACGAGTTCGGTGGGGTTGTCGTCGAGGCCGGCGAGGGTCCCGACCGGGGCGATCACCTGGATCTCGACGGTGACCCGTTCGCGCCGGTTCCCGAGGAGCAGGGCGGTCAGGACGTCGGCGCG
>NZ_JASNFO010000122.1:0-38416 GCF_032027725.1 Pseudofrankia coriaricola
CTAGCCCTGTCCTTCGCACGTGCGTGTGATGGGCCAGCTACGTGATCTTTTGATCGTTCTGTGTCGGGCCTGCCGCGCCGCGGAGTGGTGGGCCTGGCACGGTTCCTGGCTGTGACGGCCGCGGCGGACTACGGGCCGCCGAGCGTCGAGAAGATGCTCGGCGCGCTGCCGGTCATCCGTGACTTCCTGCGCCGGCTCGATGTCGCCGGCACCGTCGGCCGGCTCTGCCCGGTCCGCGACATCGCCCGGCTCACCCATGGCCAGGTCATCGAGGTCCTGATCGCCAACCGGCTGACCTGCCCGACCGCGATGGTCCGCGTCGCCGACTGGGCGGCGGCCTGGGCGGTCGAGGAGGTCTTCGACGTCCCGGCGGACGCGCTGGGCGACGACCGGATCGCCCGGGCCCTCGACGCGCTCGCGGAGCAGGCCGACCAGGTCGTCGGCTCGATCGGCGCGGCCGCGGTCGCCGGCTTCGGCCTGGATGTGTCCCAGGTGCACTGGGACATGACGTCGATCTCCCTGTACGGCGCCTACCCCGAGACGGATCCCGACTACGCCACGCCGCGGTACGGCCATCCCAAGGACCGTCGGCCCGACCTCAAACAGATCCAGACCGGGCTCGGGGTCCTCGCCGACGGCGGGGTCCCGCTGGTCGCGAGGGCCTACGACGGTGGCGCGGCCGAGGTCTGTCAGGTCGTCGGTGCGCTGCGCGCCCTGCGGACGGCCGCCGGCCCGCGCCCGTTCCTGCTGGTCGGCGACACGAAGCTGGTCTCCTACACCAACCTGTCCGCGCTCGTCGCCACCGACGGCGCACGGTTCATCGCCCCGGCGCCCAGGAACGTCGTGCCCGCGACCGTGCTCGCCGCCCTCGACGTGACCACCGCGGCCCCGGTCGACTACGTCGCCGTCCGCGACCGGGAGAAGTTCGCCCACCAGCGGGCCTTCTACCGGGCCTGTGAGGGCCGGACCACGGTGCGCGGGCCGCGGAAGAAGGATCCGCCGCTGGTCGTGCGCACCGTCCACGTCTGGTCGTCGGCCAGAGCCCAGGCCGCCGTGTCCGCCCGCCGGCTCAAGCTGGCCAGGGCCACCGACGAGCTCGACCGGCTCGTGCGCACCGCCGGCACCCGCTACCACCCCGACGAGCAGGCGGTACGGGCCCGTGCCGAGCAGGTCTGCCGGTCCCGCCGGGTCACCGGCCTGGTCCACTACGAGATCGACGCCGATGAGGCCAGTGGGAAGACCACCTTCACCTGGGCGTTCGACGAGACGGCCCTGGCCGCCGAGGCAGCCAGCGACGGCTGGTACGCGCTGCTGACGAACCTGACCGTCGCCGAGGCGGACGCGGCCGAGGTGCTGCGCCGCTACAAGGGGCAGGAGAAGGTCGAGCGCCGCTACAGCGACTACAAGGGGCCGCTCGCCGTCGCGCCGCTGTTCCTGCGGTCCAACCAGCGGATCGACGGGCTGATCCACGTGATCTGCCTGGCGTTGCTGGTCTTCAGCCTGATCGAACGTGAGGTCCGCCGGGCGATCGCTCCGGCCGAGAAGCTGCCGGGTCTCTACGCCGGGCGGCCCGCCAGGCCCACCGGCCGGCTCGTCTTCGAAGCCCTCGCCGCGCTGCGCCTGGTTCCCGCCATCGGCGGCCAGCCCGCCTACATCCCCTGGCCGGGGACGTTGCAACGCCACCTGCTCGACCTCCTCGGAGTCGACCCCACCCAGCCTCCATGATCGAAAAACGTGATCACCGGGGCGGGTAGGGGCACCAGAATCCGATGTGCGAAACACAGGACTAGCGGCACTCAGCTGCCCGCTGAACGCAGCCGGACTGGGCGCTTCATCCCCGCCGGCTGGCGACGGGCGAGACGTGGCACCATCGCCTTGTCACAAGCCGGCCCGCTCTGACCCGGCGCACAGGGCAGGGCGAGGGGAGGTGGGATGGAGCTGTTCGGCGACCTCGAGGCCGAGGTGATGGACCGGATGTGGGCTCGCGTGGAGCCGGCCACAGTACGCGACATCCTCGAGGATCTGCAGCAGGTCCGCCCGCTCGCTTACACCACCGTCATGACGGTGATGGACCGCCTCTTCCAGAAGGGCTGGCTCACCCGGGAGCGGATCGGCCGCGGGTACGTCTACGCCACCACACTTTCACGCAGCGAGTACACCGCGCGGCAGCTGAGCGAGGTGCTGTCCAGCACCGACAACCGTGGGATGGCCCTGCTGCACTTCGTCCGGTCCGTGGACCCCGCCGAGGTAGAGGCGCTGGGCGACGCGCTGCGCTGGCGCGCTCAGGAGAAGGGCGGACTGACGTGACGGCCCCGCTGCTGACCGGCTACATCCTGGCGATGCTGTTCCTCGCGCCGCGGCTACTGCGCGGCGCCGGCTGGACCCGCAGGGCGCCGAGGTTGGGCATCGGCTTGTGGGTCGCCGCCTGCCTGTCCACGGTCGCCGCGGTGTGCCTCCTCGGAGCCTTGCTGGTTGTGCCGCTACTGACCGTCGGCCACGCGATCATGTCGCTGATCATGGCGTGCGGCATCTCGCCGCATCATGTCTCCAGCACCGCCGTGTCGCTGGCCATGGACGCGGCCGGGCTCGGTGTGATGACCATCGTCGCGGGGCGCATCCTGTACGCGACGGCAACCGTCGCGCTGCCGCAGCGCCAGCTGCGGCGCCGGCACGCCGCCGTGCTGCGGGCACTCGGGCATCGCCACCCCACCCGTGGCGACGTCCTTGTCGTCGAGCACCCGGTGCCGGCGGTCTACTGCCTGCCCGCCCGCCGCCGGCTCGTCGTGGTCTCCGAGAGTGCCCTCTCGCTGCTCGACCCGCCGCTGCTCGACGCGGTGATCGCCCACGAGTACGCCCACCTACGCGGCCACCACTACCTGATCACCACCGTCACCGCGGTACTCGCCCGTGCCTTCCCCGGACTGCCGCTGTTCACCACCGCCGACGACGAGGTGCGACAACTCGTCGAGATGGCCGCCGACGACAGCGCCGCCCGCCGCTCCACCCCGCATACCGTCGCCCGCGCCCTGCTCGACCTGGTCGCCGGCCAGCCGCCCGCGCCCGTGCTCGGGATGGCCGGCGGCAGCGCCGCGGAACGGGTGCGCCGTCTGCTCGCCCCCGGCCGTCCCCTCAGCTGGGCCGCGCGCTACCTCGCCGCCGCCGGTGCCGCCGCGCTGCTACTCCTGCCCGTCGCCGTGCCGACGGTGCCAGCCCTCGTCGACCACGCCACCCACTGCCCCCCGGCCGTTCCTGCCGCTGTCGCGGACACCGCACCACACCCCACGCTCTGATCTCGCGGCCCGGCACGAGCGCATGGCGCCGAACGCCTGATCGCCGGTGACCTCGGTAGGGCGTCATGAGGCGGCAGCTGCGCTCCGAGATCGCCAAGCTCACCAGCACGCCGATGCTGGCGAGCCTCCCGGCCACGCTGGCCGGACTGGTCGCGCTCGCCTGGCGCCGCATGGCTACGGCCCGGCCGCCAGACACCTCGCCACCAGATCCGACCAGCTCGGCGTCTTCATCGATGTGGGTGCCATCCCGCCGCCCTGCTGGGAGCCCTCTCGATCACGGCGGAGATCCGGAGCGGAACCATCCGGCCTCAACCCGAGTTCTGGCACGGAACAGTGGCGAGACTGTCTCCCGAGGACTCGGTATCCCGTTGATTTCCGCGATGCGACTGTGCGCCCCGGTTCACGGTGTCAGGGCCTTCAGCGAAGATTCGATGCTGGCCGCCGCGGCGACCAGCGGACGGGCTATACGCTCGGGCGCCCAACTGCCGATGCGTCCGGTGATACCGAGGACGCCGACGAGGGAGCCTTCTTGGTCTCGAATCCCGGCGGCAATACAGCTGTATCCAAACCTGGACTGTTCGTGCTCTATGGCCGTTCCGGTGTCGCGGGCGACCGCGAGGGCGGCGATGAGCTGTGGCCACGAGGTGGTGGTACGGGCGGTGGCCTTCGGTAGTGACTGCGGGCGCAGTTGCTCGACAAGGTCGGGGCGGTCGGCCAGCAGAACCCGGCCGGCAGCCGTCATAAGAAGGGCCGGGCCGGAGAATTCCAGCGTCCCTTCCCCCTGCCGCACCGCCTGTGCCCGGTTCGTGCCGAACGCGCTGTCCACGAGTGTGAGGGATCTCTCGGTTGCCGCGGCGATCCAGGCAACTTCCCCGGTGCGCGCAAAGAGCTCCTGAACGTATGGCGTGGCCACATCGCGGAGACCGTGATGCCTGGCCGCACGCGCACCCAGATCCAACAGATGGCTGCCAAGCCGAAAACCGTCATCGCGGCGTTCCAGGAGGCGCCGGGCCACGAGATCAGCCGCGATGCGCCGGACCGTCGGCTTGGGGATGCCGGTGGCGCGGGTCAGCTCCGCCAGGGTCATGGCGTCGGCCTGGGCCGCGACCGCGTCGAGGACGGCAACAACCCGCCCCGTGACCGTGTGATCGTCCATGCTGCTCATGCTCCCGCACGCCACCCAACGAGGGTGGCGATATCGGGTCACTCAGTGACTCGGCAGCCTGGATGCTGCGGTCCCCGGCGGCTACTGTGGTCCAAGCATTGGATACGGGGGGCGGGGGCGGACACCTGTCGACGGTCGAGAACACGACGACGGGCCGCGAAGAGCAGGCCTTTCGCTGCGCCTCGCGGGGCGCGAGCAGCATCGCGATCTTGGGGCGGAGCGCGGCGGCGGGAGCCCGCGGCGACCGCGGCCACTACGACCCCGCCAAGGCCACCGGCCCACGACCGCGGCCCTCGGCCGCGTTCATCGAACCAGCGGCCGCGGTCTGATCGTCGGACCCGCCAACGCCTCCGCGCGCCCTGAGCTCTCCGAATACGACGGACCCGGCCAGAGAAACCCTGCCCGGGACCCTCGGACACGTTTCAGGCACCCACGGCCGTTCCCGAACCGGTCCCAACAGAATTCGACTGTCCATGTTCTTCCGAGTGAGCCGTTCCCTCGCCGGTTGGCATTACCTCGCGAATATCCGATCAGTAACATGGCCGATCCCGCAGTCAGCTCGGAATGGTCCAGGGAGGAGCGCGCCGTGCGGGATCATGCGGGTGGGCGACTCGTCCCGGGGCGGCGGCCATGAAAGGCGGGCTCGGCGCCATCGCGATCGACGCCGTCCCTGAGGCGGCGCCCCCGGGCGATCCCGCGGCGTTCATAGCGACCGATCCCGCGGCGTTCACAGCGGGCGATCCCGCGGCGTTCACAGCCAGGCTGGGGAGCGGACCGCGCAGCCGCTACGGCGTCCCGGCGCTCGCCGTGGCGGGCGCGGCCTTTGGCGCGGTGGTCCTTTGGCTGGCGGACTCTGGCCGGACCCCGGACACGACCAGCACCCTGTTCTCCGGCATCGTCGGCGGGCTCTACCTGCTGACCGGCTCCGTCACGCACCTACGCCGGCCGGGTCGGCTCGGGCTGCGGATGGTGACGGTCGGCATCGCCTGGTTCGCCGAGGACCTGTGGGTCTCGATCGATCCGGTGCCGCATACCGTCGGGATGCTCGTCCGGTGCGTGGCCTCGGCGTGTCTGGTGCACGTCCTGCTGGCCTTCCCGGAGGGGCGGCTGCGGGCGCGCACCGAGCGAGTGGTGACCGGCGCCGTGTATGTGTTCGTGCTTGTCGTCGTGCCGCTGGGCGTGCCGTTCTACGAGTCAATGACGCCGAACCTGCTGCTTGTCGCCGACCTGGCCGACCTGCAGGACATGCTGATCGACGGCGTGCAGGTGGTGTTCGCCGTGATCGTCGGCGGCCTGCTGGTCCGGCGCTGGTTCGTTGCCACCCCGCCGGCCCGCCGGGTGCTCGCGCCGGTGTACGGCGTCGGGCTCGTCGGGAGCGTCGCGTCGCTGCTCCACCCGGCGCTGCCCGACTCGAGCGCGCTGCTGGTCAACGAGGTCGCTCACCTCGCCACGCTCGGGCTCCCCGTGGCGTTCCTGGCCGGCGCGCTGCGCGTCCGGCTCGGCCGCACGGCCGTCGCGGATCTCCTGCTCCAGCTGCCGCGGATATCGCCGGCCGACCTGCCTGACCTGTTGGCCCGCGCGCTCGGCGACCCCGCGCTGCGCATCGCCTACCCTCGCCCGGACGAGGCCGGTTCCACCACCGGGTACATGGACGCCGCCGGGCAGCTCGTCACGCCCCGCCCGGACGACGCGATCACTCCGGTCCGGCGCGGCCCGCGCGTCGTCGCCGTGCTCCTGCACGACCCGGCGCTGCGCGCCGACCCGCATGTTCTGCACGCGGTGACGGCGGTCGCGGCGCTGGAGCTGGACAACCAGCGACTCGCCGCGGAGGTGCGGGCTCAGCTTGCCGAGGCCCGGGCGTCCCGGGTCCGCATCGTCGCGGCGGCCGACGAGCAGCGCCGGCGGATCGAACGCGATCTGCACGACGGTGCTCAGCAACAGCTCGTCACGGCCGCGCTGGTCCTGCGGCTGGCACGCGACCGGCTCGGTCCTGCGCAGCCCGACCCCGAGATAGACGCGCTCCTGCGGCGGGCCGCTGACGGGCTGGCGGGGGCGGTGGCGGAGCTGCGCGAACTCGCCCGCGGCATCCACCCCGCGGTGCTCACGGAGGCCGGGCTGTTGCCCGCGCTGCGGGCGCTCGCCGCCCGCTCGGCGTACCCGGTGCAGGTCGTCGACGGACCCGCGTTGCCGCCGTTGGCGGACGGGGTGGCCGCGACGGCTTACTTCGTCGCGGCCGAGGCCGTGACGAACGCGGCGAAGCACGCCTGCGCCAACCAGGTCCAGGTCCACGTCCGGGCGTCCGGGAACCGGCTGCTCGTCACTGTCGCCGATGACGGCGTCGGCGGCGCCGACATGGGCGCGGGGACGGGCCTGCTCGGGCTGCGCGACCGGGTCGCCGCGCTCGACGGCAAGCTGGTCGTGCGCAGTTTTCCCGGTGCCGGGACCTCCGTCCACGCCGAGCTACCCCTGGAGGGGCCGTGACCACCGTCACCACCGCGCCCGACCCGGCCGCGACGGTGACGCGTGTCGTCCTCGCCGACGACGCGTCGCTCTTCCGGTCGGCGCTCGCCGAGCTGTTGGAACGTGACGGGTGCGCGATCGTCGCGCAGGCTGGGAACGCGGACGAGCTGCTCGACGCCGTCGAGCGGCACCGTCCGGACCTCGCGGTCGTCGACATCCGGATGCCGCCCACCCACCGCCTGGAAGGTCTGCGCGCGGCCGTGCTGCTGCGGCGGCGCCATCCCGGGACGGGCGTGCTTCTCCTGTCCCAGCATCTGGAGGTCGCGCACCTCGACGAGCTGGTCGGGCAGACCGCGAGCGGTGTGGGCTACCTCCTCAAGGATCGGGTCACCGGGCCCGACTTCCTGGACGCCGTGCGCCGGGTGGCCGCCGATGGCTGCGCGTTCGACCTCGAGGTCGTCCGGATGCTCGCCGGCGGCCGGCTCGGCGGCGGCACGGGGCGGCGCGACGAGCTGGCCGAGCTCAGCTCACGGGAGCGGCAGGTCCTCGCCCTGATGGCACAGGGCCGGTCCAACAACGGGATCGCCGACGAGCTGCACCTCACGACGCGCACTGTTGAGACGCATGTCCGCAGCGTCTTCCAGCGGCTCGCGCTGGCCGACGAGGCCGAGCACAATCGCCGCGTCCTCGCGGTACTCGCCTACCTGCGCTCGGCGCGCCGTGCCATGATCAGCGCCAGCGCGGCCGCCGACAGCGCCGACTTGGGGAGGAACCCCGCGGCGGACGACTGCTCGATCGCGTCACCGTAGTGCTCGGCGTCGCGGACCGAGCAGAACACGACCGTGACGGCGGGGGCCGAGCGGCGTAGCGCCCGGCAGACGCTGAACCCGTCCATGTCGGGCAGCGCGATGTCGAGCAGAACAATGTCGGGGCCGGCCGCGGGCACGGCGGCCAGTGCCCCGGCCCCGGTAGCGGCGTCGCCGACCACCTGGTAGCCGCCGCCTTCCAGGAGCTCGCGGGCGACAGCACGGAACGGTGCGCTGTCATCGACGATGAAGACGCGGCCGACCGCCACCCGGTCCATCTTCCGGACGCTAGCACCGGCGTCCGGCCCCAACCTCGGTGCCAGCACTGGGAAAACCCGTCCCGCAAGCCGGTGTTGGCACTGATGTGTCCCGCCCCGACGGGCCCGAGACTCCTTCCCATGAAGGCTGTACTGAGCGTGCTCGCGTGCGGGTGCGCCGGCTCGGCGAGTGTCGGCGCCGCGTTCACATGCGTCTGACAGAGCGCCGTAGGCCGCTGTGGCGGCACCCGGTGCTGGCACCCGGGTACGCGGCGGCGATCGCGTTCGGTGCCGTCGCGCTATCGAGCCTTGTCGTGGCGCCGCGGGAGTCGGATCCCGGCCCGGCGGTGAAGGTCACTGTCACCGTGTCGGCGGCGGATGCCCGGCTCCTGACCGGCCTGACCGTCCAGGTCCGCGACGGTGCGACGGTGCTGGCCGCGGGCTCGACCGACGCGAAGGGCACGTGGTCCGCGGACGTCGCTCCCGGCGACCACGAGGTGTGCGTGGTCTCGGCGGCCGGCCCGGTGCGCCTGGCCGGGTCGAAGCCGCCGTCGGCGTGCGGGCGGGAGTCGTTGTCCGCCGACAAGGCGACCGAGCTGGATGTCGAGCGGGTTCAGGTGATCGCGCAGAGGACGGGCGGCGGCGACCAGGTCCCGAGCGGGGGCAAGGTCACCATCCGTTATGCCGAGGGCACGCCGAAGAGCGGGGTTCTCGACGAGACCGGGCGGTTCACGCCTTCCGAGCTGCCGCTGAACGCCGAGGTCTGTCTGGACCTGCCGACCGGTTGGCAGTTCGTCGATTCGAAGGCCGACGCGGAAAAGGACGGTCAGCAATGCCAGGCGGTCACTAATCCGGCCGCCGATGTGCTGTTCCGTGTGGAGGCATCGTGACAGCGAGAGCCGAGGAGCGCACGGCGACGGGGAGAGCGGGTCGGGTTCCAAACCTGCTGCTCGCGGTCACGGCGCTGGCCGCGGCCCTGCTCGGCTGGGCCCTGCTGTTCCAGGATCGGCCGCCCGGGAAGACGATCGCCGTGATCCTCGTGGCCGTCGCCGTGGGTTGGCTGGTCGCGGCTCTGCTGGCGCGGCCGCTACCCGTCCGCGAAGGGCCGCCGGAGCCGGCCCGCGGGCGACCGCCGGAGCCGGCCGGCGGGCGGCCGCCGGGACCGGCCCGTGAACGGCCGCCGGGACCGGACAGCCGATGGTCCGGGCCGGCCTCCGACGGCGCCGGGCTGGAAAGCGCGCAGCTCGTGCTACCGGTCGGGCGGGCGGCGGGCGGCACCCCGCAGGCGGGCCAGTGGTGGAACAGGGCGTCCCCGGCGCCCGCCGAGGACGCCCGCCCGACCGAATCGGTCCGCCCGGCTCCCCGCGATCTCGCGGCGCTGCGCGACTCCGCCCGCGTCGTGCAGTGTCCGCGCTGCGGTGCGTTCCGCATCGACGTCCGGCACCTCGATACCGGCTACGCGTTCCGCTGCCGCGTCGACGGCCACGAGTGGACCTGGCGGCCCGGCACCGCCTGGCCGCTCACCGTCGTCGCGAGTCGCCGACGGCATGCCACCTGAACCCAGGACTGCGCTGACCAGGACGGATGGACGCATGTACGAGCGGACCTTCTCCCGTACCAACCCCGGCTGCATCGTGTTCCTGCTGGACCGGTCTGACTCGATGAAGCAGCCGTGGCAGTCCAGCGGGGGCACCCTCGCTGAGGGTGCGACCCGGGCCGTGAACAAGATCCTGCTTGATCTGTGCGTGAAGTCGGCGAAAGAGGTCGGCGGCCAGGCCCGGCACTATTTCGACGTCGGGGTGTTCGGCTATGGCGCCTGCCCGGTGGCGGGCGGCGAAGGCGTCGAGCCGGCGCTGGGCGGGCAGCCGATCGTGCCGATCCCGCAGGTGTTCGACAGCCCGCTGCGGGTCGAGACCGACCCGTCGGTCGACGCCGTCGCCGGCTCCCGGCTCCCGGTCTGGGTCGAGCCGGTGTTCGGCTACCGCACCCCGATGTGCCAGGCCATCGCGACGGCGGGCGAGCACGTGTTCGGGTGGGCGGCGAGCCACCCCGACTCGTTCCCGCCGATCGTCATCAACATCACCGACGGGATGGTCACCGACAGCCCCTATGACGGCGCGGACCTCTCCGAGTGGGCCGCCCGGCTGACCTCGATCGAGACCCGCGACGGCCAGGCGCTGCTGTTCAACATCTTCCTGTCGCCGACAGTCGCGCCCGAGGTGCTGTTCCCGGCCACCGCCGCCGGGCTGCCCGAACCAGGCCCCGAGCTGTTCGCGATCTCCAGCGCGCTGCCGGCATCGATGATCGCGAACGCGCGCGGCGCACGGATGGAGATCGCCGACGGCGGTCGCGGGTTCGTGTTCAACGCCGGCCTGGCGACGCTCATGTGGTTCCTGGAGATCGGCACGCGGGTAGCCGACGTCCGGGACCGGTGAGGACACCGCTGATGATTCTCGCCCGCTCCGTCTGTTTCTGGCTGGAGAAGCTGGGCAGCGTGGCAACGGAATGGGAGGACGCCGCCGCCTACCACGACGGCGACCCGGCCGCCGGCGTCGCGCCCCGGTACGTGGTCGTGGACGGCGCCACCGAGGCCTACGACGCGATCCGCTGGGTGGAGCACCTCGCCGGCTCGTTCGTCGCCGACACCGGGCCCGACCTCACTCCGACCGGGCTGCGCACCTGGTTCGAACAGGTCCAGCGGCTGTGGGCCGCCGAGGCACCCGCACGGTTCGCGACGGTCATCGAGGAGCACAAGTTCCATGCCGAGGGGTCGTTCGCGACGTTCCTGGGGTGCCGCCTCACCGGCCTCGACGGTCCCCATGCCCGCTGGGAGGCCGCCGCACTCGGCGACACCGTGCTGTTCCACGTCCGGGCCGGCCGGCTGCTCCTGCACTTTCCGCCGATCGGCGTGGACGGCTTCGGCCTGTCGCCCGACGGGATCGGCACCCGCCCGGCGGCGCTCGGCCCGATGCTGCGCGGTCTGGAGCTGGCCAGCGGCGAGGTCCGCGCGGGCGACGTGCTCTTCATCGCCACCGACGCGCTGGCCCACTGGCTGCTGCTGGAGGCCGCGCGCGACGAGGCGTCGCTGTGGGCGGCACTCGCCGGCCTGGACCACGACGCGGCGTTCGCGGCGATCGTCGCCGACCAGCGCGCGGCCGGGCGGATGCACAACGACGACGTCACGCTGCTGCGTGTCCGCCTTGTCACGGCCGAGCCCGGCGCCCTGGTGGTGTCCTTGTGACCGGCCATCCTTCCGCCGAGGACTACATCAAGGCCGTGCAGCGGCCCGACCTCGTGTTCGACCGGCCAGAGCTGACCGAGGCCCGCTTCGACGTGCACCCGATGATGGGCATCCCCGTCCCGGCGTCGGGCAGCACCGCGGTCGTGTTCAGGGCAACGGTCGGCGGTACCGCCCAGGCGCTGCGGTTCTTCACCCGCGAGGACGCCTCCACGCAGCAGCGCTACACCGCGCTCAACACCTGGTTCAGTGAACGCGGCCTCACCGACGACGTCGCCAGCTGTCGGTGGGTGGACGACGCGATCCTGGTCAACGGGCGGCGCTGGCCGATGGTTCAGATGGAATGGGTGGAGGGGCACCCACTCGACCGGCACGTCGAGGATCTCGTCGAGACCGGCGACCGCGTGGCGCTGGGCACGCTCGCCGACTCGTGGCGCGACCTGCTGCGCCGGATGCAGGCCGCCCGATTCGCGCACGGCGACCTGCAGCACGGCAACGTCCTCGTCGACGCGACCGGCCGTATGCGCCTGGTCGACTTCGACAGCTCGTGGATCGTCCCGTTCACCGGCTTCCCGCCGCCGACGGAGGGCGGGCACCGCAACTACCAGCCCGAGAACCGGCCCTGGGGCCCGTGGATGGACACCTTCCCCGGGCTCGTCATCTACCTCTCGCTGCTGGCGCTCGCCCACGAGCCGGGGCAGTGGGAGCAGCTCAACGACGGCGAGAACCTGCTCTTCGGTCACAAGGACTACCTGCCGCCGCATCGGACCGAGGCGTGGTCGTGGGTCGAGCGGTTGCGCGACCCACAGATCGATCAGCTCGCGGCCCGGCTGCGGGCCTGCTGCGCGCCGAGCTGGACGGCCACCGGCGACCTGGAAGGGCTGATCACGGGGCCCGTTCCCTGGTGGACGCGCACCGCCGCGCGCCCGACGGTCGGCGCGCCGATCGCTCCCGAGCCCACCACCGCCCCCTCGCCGGCCGGCACGCCGACCGCTTCCACACCGCCGTGGCCCCGTCCCCAGCCCGATCCCCAGCCGACGGGGCAGTCCGGGTGGTGGCAGCAGTCCGGGCCGCGGCCGATCCCGACGCAGCCCGGACCGGCGCAGGCCCCGGCGCGGGCCCCGGCGCGGGCAGGCGGCGGCAGGCGGCTGGCGCGCACTGTGGGCCGAACCCTGTCCGCCACGGTCGCGGCGTTGCTGGTCTGGATCGTCGGTGCCGCCCTGATCAGGGGCGTACTCGTCGGCCTCGCCGGCCTGCCCTCCGCCGACGGCTCCGTCATCGCCGTGCTTCTCGCCCTCGTGCTGGCGCTGATCGTGCTCGTCCTCATGATCCGGAGATGGCGGCGACAACCACCGGGGAAGGCGCGATGACACAGCGGATGTTCGGCCCGTACCGCATCGAGGCGCTGCTGGGCCGCGGTGGGATGGGCGAGGTCTACCGCGCCTACGACACCGGGCAGCAGCGGATGGTCGCGCTCAAGGTCCTGCTCCCGGGCCTGGCCGGGGACCCGCAGTTCGCCGAGCGGTTCCGCCGGGAGTCCGAGATCGTGGCGCAGCTGCGGGAACCGCACGTGATCCCGATCCACCGTCACGGCGAGATCGACGGCCAGCTCTTCATCGACATGCGCCTGGTGGAGGGCGCCCACCTGGGCACGGTCCTGCGCGACGGCCCGCTCGACCCGTGGACGGCCGTCGACGTCGTCGGGCAGGTCGCCTCCGCGCTGGACGCCGCGCACGCCGACGGGCTGGTGCACCGTGACGTCAAACCGTCCAACGTGCTGTGCGCGGGCCGCGGCCGTCCGACCGACTTCGTCTACCTCGTGGACTTCGGGATCGCCCGCTCGGTCGACGGTACCGGGATCACCACGACCGGAGTGGCGGTCGGCTCGGTGGAGTACATGGCGCCCGAGCGTTTCCAGTCCGGGCGGGTCGACCAGCGGGCGGACGTCTACTCGCTGGCCTGCCTGCTCTTCGAGTGCCTGTCCGGGCGCAGGCCGTTCGTCACCGCCGAACGGCTCGCGGTCATCATGGCGCACATGCAGGACCCGCCACCCGTCCTGTCGGCCGCGCGGCCCGGGGCACCGACGGTGTTCGACGACGTCATCGTGCGGGGTCTGGCGAAGGCTCCGAGCGACCGGCATCCGTCGGCGTCCGCGTTCGCGGAGGCGGCCCGCGAGGCCCTCGCGACCCTCACGCCGCCCACCCCGGCGACGCCGGTCCCGCCGCCCGCCGCCCCGCCCGCGGGTGGCAAATGGTGGACGCGGGCGAACGGCGCCCCCGCGGCGAAGCCCGCATCCGCCGCTCCGCCCGCGTCATCACCATCGCCGCCGGCGCCGACGCCGGTCGGGCCTGGACCTGGCTGGTGGAAGGGGGCGAGCTCTCCGCCGCCGCGACCCGACCCGCCGACGCAGCCCGATCCACCGACCGCTCCCGCGCCCGCACCCGCCACCCCGCCCGCGCCACCGTCACCGCCGCCGGCATCTCCCTCACCGCCGCCGACGCCGGTCGGGCCTGGACCTGGCTGGTGGAAGGGGGCGAGCTCTCCGCCGCCGCGACCCGACCCGCCGACGCAGCCCGATCCACCGACCGCTCCCGCGCCCGCACCCGCCACCCCGCCCGCATCACCACCGCCGCCGGCACCGCCATCTCCGTCTCCGCCGCCGCCGCCGGCTCCATCGTCGTCTCCGTCACCTTCACCGCCGCCCCAGGCACGGGCGTCATCGTCAGCCGCGCCTGGACCTGGTTGGTGGAAGGGGGCGGGCTCTCCGCCGCCACAGCCCAACCCGCCCGCGCAGCCCGATCCGCCGACCGCACCCGCACCCGCACCACTCCTCGCCACCAGGCGTTACCAGATGACCCAGCCGGCACCGGCCACGCTGCCGCCCACGGTCCAGGTGCCAGGCGCCGGACCTGCCAGGCCGGTCTCGAGTGGGACATGGTGGGAACGCAAGGCCACAGCGCTGCACCCGGTCGGGGCGGCGTCGGTCGTCATCGGCCGCGCGCCCGAGTGCGACGTGGTGCTCGCCGACCCGCTCGTCTCGCGCCGGCACGCGGAGCTGCGCCGGGTCGGGCCCGACTGGCGGATCGTCGACCTCGGCGGCTGGAACGGGACGTTCGTCAACGGCCACCGGGTCGACCAGGCGACGATCGGGGCCGGGGACATCGTCGGCATCGGGCACGCCCTGCTGCACCTGCAGGGCGGCACCCTCGTCGAGTACACCGACTCCGGCGACATCTCGTTCGAGGCCGACGACCTGGTCGTCACCCGCTCCGGACGGCGGCTGCTCGACGGGGTCGGGTTCGCGCTGCCGCAGCGCAGCCTGCTGGCCGTCGTCGGGCCGAGCGGGGCCGGGAAGTCCACACTGCTCGGCGCGCTGACCGGGCAGCGTCCGGCGGACTCCGGCGAGGTCCGCTACGCCGGCCGAGACCTCTACGCGTCCTACGACGAGCTGCGCCAGCGCATCGGGCTCGTCCCCCAGGACGACATCCTGCACCCGCAGCTGACCGTCCGCCGGGCCCTGCGGTACGCGGCCGCGCTGCGGTTCCCCGCCGACACTCCGGCGGCCGAGTGCAACGCGCGAGTCGAGGAGGTGATCGGCGAGCTGGGACTGGCCGACCAGGCCGGTCAGCGGATCACCACTCTCTCCGGCGGGCAGCGCAAGCGCACGAGCGTCGCGCTGGAACTGCTCACCCGCCCGTCCCTGCTCTTCCTCGACGAGCCGACGTCCGGGCTGGACCCGGGCATGGACAAGTCGGTGATGCAGACTCTGCGCAAGCTGGCCGACGACGGCCGAACAGTAGTAGTCGTCACGCACTCTCCCGCGCAACTCGATCTCTGCGACCGGCTGCTCGTGCTCGCGTCGGGCGGCCGGCTCGCCTACTTCGGCCCGCCAGGCGAGGCGCTCGCCTACTTCGGCCAGCGTGACTTCGCGGACATGTTCCTGCTGCTCGACCGCTCCAGGGACGTCGACTGGACGGCCCGGTTCCGGGCCTCGCCGCAGTTCGCGAAGTACGGGATGCCGAACGGCGCCGCGCAGCCCGCCACGCCCGCGCCGCGGGCGGCGCCGGACGCGCCACCGCGACAGCAACCGGCGCTGCGCCAGTTCGCCGTGCTCGCCCGCCGCTACCTCGCGGTGATCGCGGCCGATCGGGCCTACACGCTGTTCCTGCTGGCGCTGCCGCTGGTACTGAGCCTTTTCGCGCAACTGCTGCCGGGCAAGCACGGGCTTTCGTGGATGGGCACGCAGGCCGATCGCGACAGCGACAGCGACATCGCGCCGCTCATGCTCGTGCTCGTCCTCGGATGTGCGTTCACGGGGTTCGCCGGAGCGTTCCGCGAACTGGTCAAGGAACGCTCCATCTTCCGCCGGGAGCAGGCGATCGGGCTCTCGCGCGGCGCCTACCTCTGGTCGAAACTCGCCGTACTGGGCGCGATCACCAGCGCGCAGGCCGTGATCCTTGCCGTCGCCGGACTGTACGGCCAACCCGCCCCGGACACGCCGCTCGTGCTGGGCAGCGGGCTGACTGAGGTCGCCGTCGCCATGATCGCGGTCGCGCTGGCCGCGATGGCCCAGGGACTGCTGGTCTCTGCTCTGATCGCGAACGCCGACCGCGGCATGCCCATTCTCGTGGTCGTCCTGCTGCTGCAGTTCCTGCTGTGCGGGCTGCTCATCCCACTGGACGGTCGCCCACCACTGGAACAGCTCGCATACCTCATGCCGGCCCGGTGGGGGTTCGCGATGGTCGCGGCGACCACCGGCTACCACCAGACGCCGACCGACCCCGAGCTTGATCCGCTGTGGACGGCCGACGCCGGCACCTGGGCGCTCGACCTCGCCGCGCTCCTGCTGCTGACCACGGCCGTCGCGTGGGCGACGTGGCCCGTCCTGCGCCGCGGGTCGTCCCCCCGGAAGGGCCGATGACCGGACCGCCGTGAGCGGATCGCTGCCCATTCCCACCCGGCACGGCCCGAACCCGGCCGGTAGCTCCTCGACATCCCGATATGACAGCGCGAGCCGGGGGCCACACGCCCGCCTGGCCGGCATCCGCTTTGGGGAATCCTTGCGACAGACCGCCGGAAAGCCCGGATCGGTGGGCGGTCCCAGGGACCGCCCACCGCCGGCTACGGGTAGTAGCTCAGACGCGCTCGGCGTTGCCGGCCAAGTCACCAGGCAAGCCAGACGGCCTACAGGTCAGATCTTCGCCAGCAGTCCGTTCATCTCCGTGATTTCGGCGGTCTGGCTGGTCCTGATGCTGGTGGCGAGCTGCCTGGCGGGGCCGTACCGGCCGTCGCGCTCCTCAGCGGTCGCCATCGCCACCGCACCGTTGTGGTGGGCAGTCATCATCGTCAGGAACATCCGGTCGAAGTCCCGCCCGGACGCGGCGGCCAACTTCGCCATGTCCTGGGCGTTCATCATCCCGTCCATCGATGGGCCACTCGCCGTCGGCGTCGTGGTCGCCATCGGCATGCCACTCATGTTCATGCCGCCGCTCATCGGCATCCCGGTAGTCATGGGCATGGTGGACTCGCCTCCCGTATGCATCCCGTCCATCCCCCAGGGGATCGACGGTGTTCGCCGCGTCTGCGCGTTGCCGCCCCGACCGTCAGGCCTCCGGGCTCCGGAATCCCCGCGCGACCGCTGGGGCTGTCGCCTGCCTGTCTCCCCGCTCGCTCCAACCCGCATTGACGGGTACCCCTAGGGGGTATAAACATGACCTGGAGATACCCGGATGGGGTATCTGACTCGGGAGGGAGCGGGCGCGATGACCACGAGCGAGTACCAGGTGACGGGCATGAGCTGCGGTCACTGCGAGGCCGCGGTTCGCGGTGAGGTCGGCAAGATCGCCAGCATTGAGGAGATCCAGGTGAGCGCGCGGACCGGCCGGCTGGTCGTCACCGCCACCGAGCCGGTGGACGACGCGCGGGTGCTGGCCGCGGTGGGCGAGGCCGGTTACGAGGCGGTCCGGGTCTGATGAACGTCCCGACCCGGCTCGGCGTCTACGCCGCCGGTCTGGCGGTCCTGTTCGGCGGCGCCTTCGTCGCCGGTTCGGCCGTTATCCCTGACTCGACGGTCGCCTCGTGGACGAAGACGGCGCAGGAGAACTCGATGGACCACACCTCGACGACGCAGGCCTCGGCCGGGACCGGGTCAGTCCGCGGGCTCTCGCTCGAGCAGGACGGATACCTGCTCGGCGACGTGGCCGCGCCCGACGTGGTCGGGAAGGCCGGTGTCCTGTCGTTCCAGGTGCGCGACGGCGACGGCGACCCGCTGACGGCGTACACGCCGTCGCACGACAGGGATCTCCACTTCATCGTGGTGCGATCGGACGGCACCCAGTTCCGTCACGTCCACCCGGCACTGGGCTCCGACGGGACCTGGTCGATCCCGTGGACATGGACCGCCGCCGGCACCTACCGGGTGTTCGCGGACTTCGTGCCCGCCGGCCGGGACGCGTCCGGGGCCCCTGATGTGACCCTCACCCGCACAATCGGCGTCGCTGGGGACTTCGTCCCGGCTCCGGCCACCCACACCGCGACCACCGCGCAGGTCGACGGGTTCACGGTGGCCCTGCATGGCGACCTGCACGCCGGCACGATGTCCGGCCTGACCGTCGAGATCACCCACGACGGCAAGCCGGTCACCACCCTGCAGCCCTATCTCGGCGCCTTTGGCCACCTGGTCGCGCTGCGCGCAGGGGACCTGGCCTACCTGCACGTCCACCCCGAGGGCGAGGAACCGGCCGAGGGCGACCTGTCAGGTCCGAAGATCGGCTTCATGGCCGACGTGCCCACCGCGGGACGCTACCTGCTCTACCTCGACTTCCAGGTCGACGGGCAGGTCCACACCGCCACCTTCGTCGTCGACGCCGCTCCCGACGCCGCGGGCGACGCCGGGACCAGTGCCCACCCCGGCGCCTGATCCGGCGGGCGCGGAACGGAGAAAGGAACCGCTATGGCCACCTCCCCGGCTTACGAGGTACCGCCCGCGACGAGCGTCGAGCTCGAGATCGGCGGAATGACCTGCGCCTCGTGCGCGATGCGGATCGAGAAGAAGCTCAACAAGCTCGACGGCGTCGAGGCGTCGGTGAACTTCGCCACCGAGAAGGCCAAGGCCACCGTGCCCGCGGGCTATGACCCGCGGCTCCTGATCGCCGAAGTCGAGAAGACCGGTTACACCGCGACGCTGCCCACCCCGAAGAAAGCCGCCGACACCTCGGCCGATGCGGCGCGGGAGCAGCCTGACCACGAGCTGATCGCGCTACGGAACCGGTTGGTGGGGGCCGTGGTATTGGCGGTCCCGGTCATCGTGCTTGCCATGGTGCCCGTGCTGCAGTTCACCTTCTGGCAGTGGGCCGCCCTCGCGCTGGCGTGGCCAGTGATTCTCTGGGCGGCCTGGCCGTTCCACCGGGGGGCCTGGACCAACCTGCGCCACGGCGCGGCCACCATGGACACCCTTGTCTCGATCGGCACCCTCTCGGCGTTCGCGTGGTCGCTGTACGCCCTGTTCTGGGGCACCGCGGGTACGCCTGGGATGAAACACGGCTTCGAGTTCGCCGTCACTCCGACCGACGGCGCGGCCAACATCTACCTCGAGGTCGCCGCCGGGGTGACGATGTTCGTGCTCGCCGGCCGCTACTTCGAGAAGCGGTCCAAGCGCCAGGCCGGTGCCGCCCTGCGCGCCCTGCTCGAACTGGGCGCCAAGGACGTGGCGGTCCTGCGTGACGGTGTCGAGACCAGGATCCCGGTCGAGGACCTGGCCGTGGACGACGAGTTCGTCGTCCGTCCCGGCGAGAAGATCGCCACCGACGGGGTCGTCGTCCTGGGAAGCTCGGCGGTCGACCAGTCGATGCTCACCGGCGAGTCCGTGCCCATAGAGGTCGGCGAGGGCGACACCGTCACGGGCGCCACCATGAACGCCGGCGGACGGCTTGTGGTCCGTGCGACCCGGGTTGGCGCCGACACCCAGCTGGCCCAGATGGCCAGGCTGGTCGAGGACGCCCAGACCGGCAAGGCCGAGGTCCAGCGGCTGGCCGACAAGGTAGCCGGTGTCTTCGTGCCGGTCGTGATCGCGGTCGCCGTGGCGGTCCTCGGGGTCTGGATGGGTGCGGGGTTCCCGGCGGCCGCCGCGTTCACCGCCTCGGTAGCGGTACTGATCATCGCCTGCCCGTGCGCCCTGGGCCTGGCCACCCCGACCGCGCTGCTCGTCGGTACCGGCCGAGGAGCCCAGCTGGGGATCCTGATCAAGGGACCCGAGGTGCTGGAGTCCACCCGCAAGGTCGACACCGTCGTCCTCGACAAGACCGGCACCGTGACCACCGGAAAGATGGCGCTCGTCGAGGTCGTCACCGCTGGCGGTGTGGACCGAACCGATGTGCTACGCCTGGCAGGTGCGCTGGAAGACGCCTCCGAGCACCCCATCGCTCAGGCGATCGCGAAGGCCGCCACGCAGGAGGTTGGCGCCCTGCCGACTCCGGAGGACTTCGCGGCCGTCGAGGGCAAGGGTGTCCAGGGCATCGTCGAGGGCCACGCCGTCGTCGTCGGACGCCAGGCGCTGCTGGCCGACTGGTCGCAACACCTCACCACCGAACTGATCCAGCACAAGGCCCGCTTCGAGCAGACTGGTAGGACCGTCGTCGCGGTCGGCTGGGACGGCCAGGCCCGCGGCCTGCTGGTCGTGGCCGACCAGGTCAAACCGACCAGCCGCGAGGCGATCGCCCAGCTCACGGCGCTCGGGCTGGTGCCGGTGCTGCTCACCGGCGACAACCGGACAGTGGCCGACCAGATCGCCGCCGAGGTCGGCATCGACCAGGTCATCGCCGAGGTCCTGCCCGCTGACAAGGCCGATGTGGTCAGGCGGCTGCAGTCCGAGGGAAAGGTCGTCGCGATGATCGGCGACGGCGTCAACGACGCCGCTGCCCTGGCCCAGGCCGACCTTGGCCTGGCGATGGGGACCGGCACCGACGTCGCGATCGAGGCCGCCGACATCACCTTGGTACGCGGCGACCTGCGCAGCGCGGCGGACGCCATCCGGCTCTCCCGCCGGACCCTTGGCACGATCAGGACCAACCTGTTCTGGGCCTTCGCCTACAACACGGTGGCGATCCCGCTCGCCGCCCTGGGCCTGCTCAACCCGATGCTCGCGGGCGCGGCGATGGCGTTCTCCAGCGTCTTCGTCGTCGGCAACAGTCTGCGCCTGCGTTCCTTCACCAGCCAGGCGTCGGACAGCTCACTGTCGAGGGGCGCAGCGCGCACGGACGCGTCGCGCCTCGTAGATGCGTGAAGCACAGCGTTCCGCGAGGAAGCGCCTGTCGAGGCGCCGCGGCGGTCAGGCGCCGCCAACCACGGGGCCGCCGCTTGCGGCCGTCGCCGGTGATGAGATCACCGAATGCCCGGTGATGGTCAGAAATCCCGGCCACCTTGGCCCAGTCGAGACGTCGCGGACGATGGTGCGGGAAGTGTTGGTGGTGTTGGGCGGGTCATTTCCTGCCCGGCTGGTTGATCCCGGTTTCGTAGGCGAAGATCACTGCCTGGATCCGGTCACGTAGGCCGAGCTTCGCCAGGACCCGCTTGGCGTGGGTGCGGACGGTGGACTCCTCGACCACCAGCCGGCGCGCGATCTCGCGGTTGGACAGGCCCCGCGCCATCAGCTCGAGGACCTCCCGTTCGCGCGGGGTGAGGTCCGCCAGCGCCCGCGCCCCGGTCAGCTCCGGCACGGGCTGGCGGGCCAGGCGGTCGATGACTCGGCGGGTCACCGACGGGGACAGCAGCGCGTCGCCGGCGGCGACGGTGTGCACGGCGGCGATGAGCTCCTCGGGGCGGGTCCGCTTCAGCAGGAAGCCCGAGGCGCCGGCCCGCAGCGCCCCGAACACGTAGTCGTCCTGCTCGAACGTGGTGAGGATCAGGACCCGGGTATCGGGCACGGAGCTGGCCAGCTCGCGGGTCGCCGCTATGCCGTCCAGGTCGGGCATCCGGACGTCCATGAGCACGACATCCGGCCGCCGCCGTCGCGTCAGCGACACGGCCTCCCGGCCGGTCGCCGCCTCGCCCACGACCTCGATCGACGGGTCGGCGGTGACCAGCTCGACGAGCCCCGCCCGCATCAGATGGTCGTCGTCCGCGATGACGATCCTGGTCACGGCGCTCGCCCGGATCGCGGCAACCGCAGCACGACCCGGAACTCGCCGCCCCTGAGCCCGGCGGTCAGCGTGCCGCCGAGCAGGCTCGCGCGCTCGCGCATGCCGACGATGCCGTGGCCGCCGGCGGTGACGTCGGCGCTTTCGCTCGCGGGGTTGGTCACGGTCAACGCGCAGCCATCCGAGTCAGTCGAGATCATGACGGCCGCGGACCCGGCGCCGTGCCGCGCGGCGTTGGTCAGCGCCTCCTGCAGGACACGGTAGGCCGCTTGGTCGGACGCCCTGCCCAGGGAGCCCGGGTTGCCTTCTCGAGACATGGTCACCCGCAGGCCGGCCGCCCGATGCCGCGCGACGAGCGTGTCCGCCGAAGCCAGGCCGACCGGCGCCTCCACGGTCGCGGGGGGCACCTCGACGGCGCGCAACGAGCCGACGATCTGGTCGATGTCGGCGACCGTCTCGCGCGCGACGGTCTCGATGTCCGCCAGCGCGGCCAGCGCGCGGCGTGGGTCGCCCCGTAGCCGCGCGGCCCCGGCGCGCACCGTGATCACGTTCAGGGCATGCCCCGCCGAGTCGTGCAGGTCGCGCGCGATCCGGGCCCGTTCCTCGGCGACGGCAAGCCGCAGGTCCGTCGCCGCCGACTCGGCCGAGCGGTGCGCGCGTTCGTGCAGGTCGGCGATCTGCTGGCGGCGCAGGCGGCTGCGCTCGCCGGCGAACCACGCCGCCGCGCAGCCGAACACGGTGTGGCCCAGGTTCGTCGGCACCCACCCGGCGCTGACGACCAGGAGTGCGAGGTAGCCGGCCAGCAGCCCCAGGACGGTGCACGCGTCGCGCCGCGACCACGGCGAGGCCGCGTCCCTGCCGGCCGTCAGGAGGTAGAGCGCGACGGCGGGTCCGAGCGGCGGCCACAGCCCCAGGCCGCGCGCGGCCAGTCCCATCGCCGCGACCGTACTGGCGGCGAACACCCCGCGCGGTGAGATCCGCCACCCGGCCAAAGGAAGCGTCGAGGCGGCCAACAGGCTCAGGTCGGCGGCCTCGAGACGATCGCCGCGGGAGAGGAAGACGAACCAGCCGCCCAACGTCACTCCGGCGATCACCGCGTCCTCGATGCGGGGACGACTCGGCCGGGCCGACGCGGCGGCCGGGGAGGAGGTGAAGAAGTGCCACACACCGGCCTCGGTCGCCACGTCGCGAGCGTAGTTCGCCCAGGCCGTTCCCGAATCCCCCCGCGGGGGGATGCCGGTCGACGCGCCGAGGACCCCCGAGATCAGCCGTCAGGGCGTTTCCCGAAGCTGCCCGCGAACCTAGCGTTCGGCGAGTGATGACTTCGGCTTCGACGGCATCCGCGACAGCCTCCGGGTTCGCGGACCGCCCCGTTCTCCATGTCGCGGTCCTCGGCATCGTCGTCGTGGTCGCGCTCGCGGTGTTTCTTGTCGTCCGGCGGCGGCGCCCATGAGCGACACGCCACCTGTCGTTGCCGTCGAAGGGCTTACCAAGCGCTATGGCGGCCAGGCCGTCGTCGACGACCTGACGTTCACCCTCGACCGTGGCCAGATCACCGGGTTCCTCGGGCCCAACGGCGCCGGCAAGTCGACCACCCTGCGGATCCTGCTCGGACTCGCGTCGCCGTCCGGCGGCACCGCCCACGTCCTCGGCCTGCCCTTCGCCGAGCTCGCCGATCCCGCCGGCACCGTCGGGGCGGTCCTCGAGTCCGGCGACTTCCACCCGGCCCGGTCCGGCCGCGACCACCTGCGGGTGCTGGCCCTCGCCGCGGGCATCGACCCCGTCCGGGTCGACGAGGCGCTGGAGACCGTCGAACTGACCGGGATGGGCAGACGGCCGGTGCGGACCTATTCGCTCGGGATGCGCCAGCGACTCGGGCTCGCCGCCGCCCTGCTCGGCGACCCGCGGCTCCTCGTCCTCGACGAGCCCATCAACGGGCTCGACCCAGCCGGTGTGCACTGGCTGCGCGCCTTCCTACGCACCTATGCCGACGAGGGAGGGACCGTGCTCGTCTCCAGCCACGTCCTGGCTGAGGTCACCCAGACCGTCGACCGCGTCCTCATCATCAACCGCGGCCGCCTGGTCACCGACCAGCCGATCGGCGACTTCGCCCAGGACGGCTCCCTGGAGAACACCTACCTCGCGCTCACCACGGCGGCGACGGCATGAGACGGCAACTACGCTCCGAACTCGCCAAGCTCACCACGACACCGACGCTGGCGGTCGTTCTCGTCGCCCTCGTCGGGCTGGCCGCGCTCGCCGTCACGCTGCATGCCGTCGGTCTCTCGACGAGCCGACTAGCCACGAGACCCGACCAGCGTGGCATCTTCATCGACGTCGCCATCAATCTTGGCGCGCTGTTCGCCGCCCTGCTCGGCGCATTGTCGATCACGGCCGAGATCCGCAGCGGTACTATCCGTCCTACGTTCCTGGCGACCCCGCGCCGAGGGACCGTGATCAGGGCGAAGGCGCTGTCGGTGTTCGCCGCCGGGGTGCTCGTCGGGCTGGTCGCGACCGGCACCGTCGCGGGTGTCGGCTGGGTGGCCCTGGACCTGCGCGGGTTGACCATCCGACTGACGGCCAGCGACTACGCGCAGCTCCTCGCGGGCGGCGCGCTCGGCGGCGGACTCCTCGCCGTCGTGGGCCTGGCCATCGGCACGGTCCTGCGCGCACAGGTACCGTCCCTCGTCACGCTGTTCGCCTGGCTGCTGTTCGTGGAGAACCTGCTGATGGACCTCCCGAAGGTGCACCGGTTCGTTCCCGGCGCGCTCGCCCAGGCGCTGGCCGGCGCGAACCGCGACGGCGCACTGCACACCCCCGGCCTGGCCGCCGCACTCCTGGCGGCCTACACCGTCGTGACGCTCGCTGCCGCCACGGCGGCGACCTCCCGACGCGACGTCGCCTGACATGCCCACCGCCGACGCGCGCATCGCCACGGACCGGGCGCCCCGTTACCTCACCCAGCTATGCGGCCACCTCGACGCGATCCACAACCGCCACCAGGCACGCCACAGCGGCCATGACATGCCGCGGATCCAGACCGTGACCCAGACCGGAAACATCGGCCTGCTCGAGTTCGACCGCGGAACCTGCCGGCTCGAGGCCACCGACAACGCCCTCGTCCTGTCAGCCGACGCCGCGGACACAGAGAGCCTCGAACAGATCAAGATGGCACTCACCCGCCGCCTGGAGACCATCGGCGGCAGAGAAGGACTCAGACTGACCTGGCTGGCGGACTAACCCCCGCCGGATCGCTCCGTCGGCGCTCACCGCATCTGGCCCTACGAGCTAGTTCCCGGGCTTCGTTCTGGTCCCCGTGGGTCTCCGGGCTGAATTCGCGTGCACTGGACGACCATCTGCATCGGGTGCCACGTCAGGGACCGGCGTCGGACAGGTCGGCGATCAGTCCCGTGGGGCCGGCTCACCCCGCCAGCACGATGGCGTGCGGCGACGGTGCTAGTCGTGCCCGGTAGCGGCGGACGCCCCAGCTGCGGTGCTCCAGCTCTGCCGCCATTAGCATCTCCGCCGTGTTGACCCGGTCGGGCGCGAGTTCCACCAGCGCGGCCACCGGGTGGTCTCCGACCAGCGGGAATCGCTTGACCCGGCGGAACTCCCACTGAGGGTTTGGCTGGGACGCGCCGTGACCCCGGACGATCCACTCTTCCCTCGCCGGACTGGCGCCCGGTGGTTTCTCCACGCCCACGTTCAGAATGCCTGCCTTGACTGTGAAGCTTAGGCCCGTGCCGGGGGTGGCGACCGGGCGGGTGCGCTCGCCGGGGTCGATCAGGCGCGCGATCGGCTGTACCTCGCGGTCCGGAGTGGACAGTGCGACGCCCAGGGAGGCATGGCGGAATGCACCTTTGCTCTCCTGGGTCTCAGGTCGGAACGAGCACACCATCAGCAGTTGCCGGAATTCTCGGTAGGGCGTGGACCTTATGTAGGATGGCCAGTCCGCTGGCGCGCCCGCGTGGTCGGCGGGGAGCAGGTCCCAGCCGAATGTGAACCTGCCGCGCAGCGGTCCGTCGTCCGCCGGACTACCGAGCGTGCGCTCGGGCACTAGTTCGACGTCGTGCAACCGGATTTCGGTCATGGGGCGGCTCCTTTGCTCCTACCGCGCAGGTAGGTGAACGCTCCCCAGTCACGATGGTGGGGATACTCGGCGCGAGTGGCGAGTTGGGCGTCGCGGAAGGCTTGCTCCGGATCCGCGCCGTGCACGATCCGAAGGTGCATGTGGTTGTAGAAGTACGTGGCTGGTTCCGGGCGCACGGGCCACAGGCATCCGACGACGGCCTGCGCTCCGGCGGTGATCAGCGCCGACGGGATGCCACGAATGTTGTCCCCGCGGTCGAATCGGCCGAGCGCTGACCCACAGGCGGCGAGCGTGACCAGGCGAACGCCGCGCAGGTCGACTTCCAGGAAGTCATAGGCGAATAGCCGGCCGTCGTCGTCGCGATCTGGGGTGAGGTAGAGGCAGTGCATCCACGGAGCGTCTTGGTCCAACGTTCCGTGTACGGCGACGTGGACGACGTCCGCCGTCGACAGTTCGGCGAGCAGCCTGTCCCGAGTGGCCGCGGGCCCGATGGCGGCGTCCGCGCCGACCGCCTCGGCGACCTTCCGCGCGTGCTCTTCCAGTGCCGGTTCGGCGTAGAGGCCGTAGGGTATGCCACCGGCGGCGGAGGCCAGCACCGCGGTGCGCCGCGGCCGTACAGGGCCCTCGACGGGCGTCAGGGCTTCGAGGCCGGCGATGGTAGTGACCGTCCAGTCGTCGGCGATCATTCGGCTGCCCATGCGGCACAGCGGTATCGGCAGGTAATGCAGCGCGCCGTGCGGCCAGGCCAGGATGCGGTCCTTGCCCTGGGCACGCCACTCGGCCCACCAGTCGTCGGGGCCGAGCGGCAGATCGCCCGACGCCAGCAGCCGGCGGCCCTCCGGCGTCACGTCGGCGAACAGCGGGTCACGTTCGACCTCCGCGCGAATCGCCTCGACCCGATCCGCCTCCGGGTGCCGGTCGTTGTTTTCGTCCGCGCCGTCGCCGAGGTATACGACGAGCTTCCGGCCCTGCCTGGTGACCGCGAACAGCACGGCCGCGCCGCTCACAGCCGCAGGCAGGAACCAGGTCAGCAGCACAGTTCGGTCGTCCAGCAGTTCGTGGGAATTCGCCCAGAGGTGCCGGTCGTCGACGAACGGCGTCGAGCGGCGCTGCAGCTCCTTGTCGATGAACGACGAGATGCGCCACCGCAGGTTCCGGGCGACCTGCGTGTCGTCGTGGCCGCCGGGACGTTGGTCGGCGTCCAGTACGGTCAGCAGGTTCGGCGACGCGCCACTGGAGGCAGCGGGCTGCTCCCAGTCGCGTAGCCTGCCGATGAAGTGCTGAATGTACAGGGGCAGCACGAGCGGACCGTCGATTCGCCACCACGCGCCCAGCTGCGATCCCTTGCCCGCCTGATGCAGTCCGAGCATCAGCGCCATCGGCAGCGTCTCGCTCTCCGCGGCGAGCTGCCAGACCGCTGTGTGAACGAGATCGCGCAGCACCTCGCTGAGTTCGGGCGCGCCGCTCGTGTCGAAGTTCGGCAGGTCCACGATGATGGCATACAGCGCTCCCCTGAGTTCCTCTCCGCGGAGGTCACCCAAGTGCTGCACGAATAGGACCAGGCTCGCCCGCGCCAGTTCCTCGAAGCCGAGCGAGGCGTAGCCGAGTGCCGAGTACGTGTAGTAGCCCCATGGGAACGGGACAGGACCGGCGGCCGGCTCACCCGCCTCGGCCGCCTGGTGATACAGGTCCGCCCTCAGCAGCCGGAATTCCTCGCTCAGGTCGTCGATCACCTGCTGCAGGAGGGCCAGCCCCAGCACCGGCTGTCGCCGGTCGCGGGCGTGTGCGGCCGTGTGCAGCAGCGCCGCCGACCGCTGCGCGGGTGTCCATGACTCCGGGAACGACACCGCGAGCGCTTGGTCGGGACCAGGGCAGTCGATGGGGTCGTCGGGCAGGACGTGGAGCCGCGCCTCGGTCAACTGCCTGCGGTGGGCCGAGTCCCACCGGACGTCGAGTTGCTCTGCCCAGTCAAGCGCGGTGCGCAACAGCGGACGGTCGGCGCGCTCCCGGGCCAGGTTGACGCCCTGGCTGATAACCTTCGCCGTTAAGATCCTGCCGTGGGCGGCGACGAAGTTTGCCAAGGGCGCCCCGAACACCGCCGTGACCAGTTCGTCGACCGTCTCCGCGGGAACCCCATCCACCACCCTGAGTAGAAACAAAGCGAGATCCGACTCCCCGAGGGCGAAGGAGCCGAGTAGTGCCGAGAACGCGGCCTTGGCGGCGTCCCGGTGAACTCCCCGCTCGTCTGCGAGGATCTGCGCCAACAAAGCGAGAAACCGGGGCCTCCGCGTCCCGCCGGCCAGCTTCAGCGCTCGCGCCACCAGGTGTCCGGCCTCAGCCACAAGGCGGGGGGACTCGGCCTGGAAGGGCTCCTCGTCGGTGAACCACGTGCGATACAGGTCCGCCGTGCATCGGGCGAGCCAGGTGGTCTGAGCCTCGCGGGCATAGTCGTCGGCGGCGAAGTTCTCTGGTCCCCGGATAGCCATCCGCAACCGTGCGACGGCCAGCAGCGCCGCCTCCAGTTCGGCGGGGTCGCTCAGGCCATCGATCAGCCTTGTTGCGACCACGTCGGACTCCTCGAACACCGCTCGCTCGCATCGCTCCGCCAGCAGCGGGATGGCCGACTCGACGGTACGGAGTGCCGCGACCCGCCAAGCGGCCTCCATCCCGTAAGCGTCCGCGACCTCGGCTATCAGTCGCCAGTAGACGTACATGAACTCGACCAGGCCGTAGTGGACGAGGAACTCGTCCCGCAACAGCAGGTCCACCATCGTCTCGGCCCACGTGGTGGACACCGCGTCGTGCTCCGCCAGGGCATCCTGGACCCACTCCATGTCGCGCGCCCGCCGCTTCGCCTCCTCCAACGACAGGATCCGGTCGCACACGAACTGCGCCAGCTCCATCAGATCGCCGACGGGGTCGATGTCGATGAGCAACGCGACCGGCGGCTCGTCGTCCTCCTGGCCCGACTCGCCGAAGGGCACAGGGCCGGCGCACACCATCCCCTGTCGCATTTCCACGGCGAGCGTGCGGAGCGGATCGTCCGTGGCGGGTAGCACGTGGGAGACGACCAGCATGACCGAGCCGGAGCCGTCTGCCGTCTCCCGCCAGAGCGGCGGGACTTCCAGGTCGAGGTCCCGCGCGAGGTGCTCACCATCGGGGCAGCGGACGGACAGCACGCCTGCGTTGTCCCACGTGACACACCAAAAGGGATCGACAGGGCGGCCGAAGGGCAGTTCATTCAGCGAATGGAGCACAGGGAGGCCCCATGCGCGCGCGCGGGCGAACAGGCTGCCTCCCGCCCCAACACTCGTGGTGAACGGGCTGATGCCTGCCAGCCCGACCGCCAGGCAAGCCTCTCGGACACCATCCACCTCCACCGTGAACGCGTACCCAGTAATGCTCCGCGACAGCCGCACGCTGATCCCTCACGTCAACCGGTCATGGACGGGTTCAACAGTGACACAGACACTGGTCGGACTTGCTCGCTTTCTGGACGTCCGACCTGCACCCCTTCACTCGCGGCCTGCGCAACGACCACGACGCCGTCCTCGCCGACTTCACCGGGCCCCACAGCTCCGGCGATGTCGAAGGCAACGTCAACCGCATCAAAATGATCAAAAAGCAGATGCATCGGCGGTCCTCGGGTGTGGCGGGGGCATTGACTGAGCGGCCGGCGGCCACGCTGGGCTCATTCGAGGACTGCGGTGGCGATCTCAAATCCGGCGAAGCCGGTGAGCCACTCGATGGGCTGAGTTGCAAACGGATCGTCGACGTGCTTCACCAGCAGTTCGACCATATCCGCAGGGAGTGGTCTGGCTGAGCGGATCTCCAAGGAGTCGTTCTGGTTCGAGAACCAGTTTGTCCACTCGTCGAAGTCCCAATCGAGCTGGCTTTCCAGAGCTGCTTTCGTTTCGTGCAGGGTTGTTCGCCGGTGCGCAAGCCGTGCGCCCGCCTCGTCGTCCGTAGGTGGGGGAGTGAACGCGTCCCTCAGCCACCCGGGAGGCTCGCCCAGGGTGTCTGCCAGGCTTGCGGATCCTCTCGATCTGCGGAGGAGGTCAAGGACCGTCAGCAGGTTCGGTCGAGCGTCGGCTGACGGCAGGTGATCTTTGCTGTCCTGGCTGTGGAGGAGTGCTCGCGCCGTGGGGTGGGCGGTGGTCCGGGCCCTGCGGCCACGGCCTCGGGGATGCGCTGCTGGTCGGAGGCCGGCGAGGATGCGGTCGGTTCGGTTGACGACGAGCATGCGGATGGACGAGGCGGCAGGTTCCTGCCGGAGTTCTCGGCCGTGGAGGCGGTCGTCGCTGTGGCCCGTTTCGTAGTCGGTCTGCTGACCGCTACCGCTGATGACCGCGGGCTGCGACATCCGGCATCCGAGGAGACGGCGGAGCGCCGTCGCGACGCGCCGGTGCGGCGACGCGCGTGTCTCGCTCCAGACGGCGCGGACCTTGCCCGCCAACGTCGCTGTGGACCATGCGTGGACTCGATCTTGTGGAGCGGCGCGCCACGGTTAGTGTCCGCTAACCGCGCTTCAGCGAATGTGCACGCCGGAGATGGCCCGGGCGATGACGAGGCGCTGGATCTCGGACGTGCCCTCGAAGATCGTATAAATGTTTCGTGATGAAGGTGAGGTTGCGGACTGTAGTGGAGGTTGGGGGTCTCGGCTGACCGGTGTGAGCACTGGTTTCTCTTTCCCTCTAGCCGATCTGCTGGGCGCCGGGGTCTGGCCGGGGTGGGCCGGTGTGACGGAGCGCGTCCGGCTCTGTCTGGCGGTCTCCGGTGGGTTCCGGGGGTGTGTGCACAATACGTGCATTTGATCATGGTGGTGTCTGGGTTGGTGTCAGAGGCCTAGGCCGTCTTCGCTCGGGTCAGGGGCCAGGGTCTGTGTGGTCGGGTCGGGTGCCGGGGTCTGTGTGGCTGGGTCGGGGGTGTCTGGGGCCTCGGTGGCGAACGATGCATCGATCAGCCGGAGTGCGTGCTGTTCTTGGCCGACGATGCACTTCGCGTAGACCGTGAGCAGGACCCGGACGCTGTGGCCGGCCCATTCGGCGACCTGGGTGGCTGGGACGCCCGCGTTCAGCCAGCGCGATACGGCGGCGTGCCGTAGGTCGTAGGGGCGCCGGGCGAGCGGGCTGGCCGCTTCGGCTGGAGTCAGTGCCTGTGTTCTGGCCGTACGCCACACCTCGAGATGGCGGATTGTCTTGATCGGTCCGTCCAGGCGTGTGCGGAACAGGCGGCCGTCCGGTGCCGTCCCGAACCGTTCGATGTGGCGGCGCAGGAGTGCGACCAGTTCCGGGTGGAGCGGCACGTGCCGGACGACCCCCTTCTCGCGATGCTTGAGTTGGCGGGCTCGTCGGGGGCCTTCGGGGTCGTCGGACCAGCGGGGGGAGATCTCGGGGTTGTTGTCGGTGAGTGTCACCTCGCCCCAGCCGGTCTGGGGCAGGGAGAGCTGGCTGATGTTGAGTTCGTTCGCTTCGCCGGGTCTTGCCGCGGCGTAGTAGATGGAGGCGTAGAACGCCTCCAGCTCTGGGGCTCGCTGTGCGACCGCGGCGAGCAGGCGGGTTGCGCGGACGTGGTCGACGACCACGCGGCGGTCGACGGCTGTCACCTTGCTGGGCGGTGTCCACTGCGCGCCTGGCAGCGGGTCAGTGTCCAGGTCGCCTCGGGCGAGGGCGAATCTCACCACCTGGCCAAAGAGGATCAGGCGCGCGGTCACCGTGTTGGGTGCGGCCGGTTTCCCGTCCAGCCGGCGGGACAGCGCGGTCAGGGCGGCGCGTGTCACCTCGATGTCGGTGAGATCCAGGATCGGTCGGCTGTGGCGTTCCATCCAGGCGAGAACCGCCACCCACCCCGGGGGTGGCTCGTTTTCGACGCGGCGGCCGTCGGGACGGAGGGTCGTGCGTGTCCCGGTGACGAACACCCAACCCACCAGTGCTTCGCGTACCAGTTCGGCGATCGTGGCTGGCGCCGGTTCGTCGAACAGGGCTGGAGTGATGACGCTGAGTTGGCTGGCGATCGCCCGGCGGGTGCTTGGAGCCTGGTTCTCGGCCCACTTGGTATCGGCGAAGTCCCGGGCGACTGTGAGCCAGGTGCGTTGCGGTGCCGGTTCCGGTGTGTTCAGGGCGTGCCATTCGGAGATCGGCAGCCCGGAGACGATTTCGAACGCCTCGCCCTTGCGTACTGCGGTGAGGATCTCGGCGCGGCGCGACTCGGCTGCTGTCTTGGACGGGAAGTTGCGGCTGTTTCTGGTCGGTCGGCCGGCGACCTGCCAGCGGACCTGCCACGTCGATCGACCTTTTCCTTTTACTTCCAGGAGTGAATAGACGCGGACGTCGAAGGTGGTTCGTGGTCCTGTGTCGTCGGGCGGGGCGCCGCCGGCGTGGGAGCGGGTCATCGGGCGGCCGGGTCGCGGGTCAGGCTGTCGAGCCAGTCGTTGAGGTCATCGCGGGTGACTCGGATCTGGCCGTTCGGCAGCTTGATGACCTTAGGGCCCTTGCCTTTGAGCTGCCAGTCACTCCAGGTTGAGCGCGGCAGGGGCCCGTGCGGGCCGCCGAGCTCGGCGAGTACCTGGTCGAGGGTCAGAAGGACGCGCTGATCGTTCCGTGCCGTTGTCTTCCGCGCCGCTGTGGGCTTGGCTGACTTTCCTGTCGGTTCGTGTCGGGCTTGGTGTGCAGGACCTCTGGCGTTCATGGCACGGAGATTCCGCGTCGATGTCACCGCGCCGGCCACCGTAACGGCCACCGCGAAGGACATCGCGACAGCAACCGGACGGAAAGCGGTATGCTGGTCAGATGTGGAAGCGCCACTGACTATGTTGGCGCGAGCAGCGCAGCCCGGGTTGGGCGGTGAACCAATGGGCTGACAACATCGGCGCCGGCATCGCTGTGGGAATCACCGCAAAGGGTGCTGTCCCCTGCGCAGTAAAACGGGCCGGAGGTTGGAAGCCCGGATCCCGGGTTGGGTCGGTGTCAGGAAGGCCGGGGCGCGGCAGGTCGGGACCGTCGTTCGCCGCCGTGGCCGGACTGGTGGCTCTGGTCGCCGACGGCGCCGTCAGGGACTCGAACCCTGAACTCGCCGGTTAAAAGCCACCCGAATCGTATGTCGCGCCGTGTCGTCAAGATCCGCCTTGGGTCAGAAAATTCAATGAGCGCAGAGGTTTTCGCGGGCCGCCGTGCCGCTCGATGCCGTCTTGATCCGGCCCGTGCCGGCGCTTCCGCGACCACACGCCGACCACAATGATCTTGCTCCGGGTGGCTGGTTGAGCCGCAGGTCTGATGGTTTCGGCCGCGGGTCTACTTGTGTCGCTGACTACGCACGGTGAGACGTTCGGTGCTCGGTACTGACCCAAGTCCCAGACGGCATGCTGCAGGATGACGCCGGCCTAACCCGCGATGGCCTCGGCTCCGTCGACCGGGCCGCGTCGGATAACCCGCTCATATGCCGCTGTCCAGCGAGGGGCCATGATCGACCTATGGCGCTCCTCCGCTCTCGCAGGCTTGAGACCATCTTCGGGAAGACGGCTGACGCCCTGACCTACGCCGATGTCGCCCAGCTCGTTGATGGTGCGGTGCCAGAGGCCGACGATCTCGACTACAAGCGCGACGTATACGGCCTCAAGGCACAGGACCGTCTGAAGCTGGCGGGCGACGTTGCAGCGATGGCAAACAGCCGCGGTGGGCTGGTCATCCTCGGGATGGAGGAGGATGCTCTCGCCCGGGCGGCAAAAGCGGTCGGCGTCGAGGCCGCCTACCATGAGATCAGCCGGATGCGGCAGATCATCAACTCGCTCGTAGCGCCGATTCCTCGGTATCAGATCTACGCACTGGAGGACCCGGATCGCCTCGGTACCGGTTTCCTCCTCCTTGAGGTTCCCGCGAGCAGTGCGGGGCCGCACGCCGTGGTCGTCAACCAGATCTCGTTGCGCTACCCGAGACGGTCCGGCAGCACGACCGCGTACCGGTCACAGCACCAGGTCGAGTCTGCTTATTTCGCGAAATACCTCCACGTCACAGGATGAACGCAAGGTGCGACAGAACTCGTCGGACCATCACAGGCCAGCGTCAGCTGGGCGTTCCTGCTCTCTCCGCCCGGCCGCGTCGAGGCGACTGGTCGCGCGGTCGGTGTGGGCCCAGAGCTGGACCCGGGGCCAGGGCAGGCGCAGGGGGCCGTGGGTGGTGGAGATCGCTGCCCATAGCTGACTGACGGGGGCCTCGTCGCGGTACTCGCCGATGAGTTCGTGGACCTTGCCCAGGTCGGGGATGTCGCCGAGGGCGCAGCGCAGGATGGCCCGGTGGGTGCTGGACGGGGTGCCGCCGCCGTAGCCGTAGCCGTAGCCGAAGGCCTCCCTGCTGCTACGGGGTGGGAGCGGGACAGGGTCGACGCGCATGCGGCCGTCGTCGGTGGGGGTGAGCGCCAGCATGGCGGCGGCGCTGCCGGTGTCGTCGGCGGCGAGCACGGTCTTGCTGGTCCAGGTCGCGACCTTCTCCAGGGAGGCAGGCCATTCGGCCATGCACCACAGTTCCCGGAGCCGAGTTCGGCGACGAGTACGTAATGACCGTCGGGGTCGCGGTAGATCTCGCGGACCTGGTCGGGTTCGACGGTGTCTAGGAGACGGCGGATCCGGCGCAGCCGCCGCACAGGTTGGTGGTCGGTGACGGCGGTCAGGGTCCGACACCAGGTGTCGACCACGGGTCCTTCCCACGGCGCGTGGAGGGTGACGGGCCGGTCGTCGGCGACGGACACGAAGCCGGTGTTCAGGTCGCTGAGCGCCCCGCTGCTCTTGGCGGCCTGGCGTAGCTGCGCTTCCAGCAGGGTGACGGCCTCGGCATAGGCGTCGCCGCGGGGATCGTCGCAGTCCAGTTCGCCCTCGACGGCACGCAGCTCGGTGAGCTCGGCCGCGATGAGCCGGGGTGTCGGTGACCAGGGTGGCGCCGGTGAGGCGCTGTTCGAGGTCGACGGGCGGGGCAGGCTGGGCGGGCCGGCAGACCAGGTACCAGCCGTCCCCCGAGTCCGGGAATCGCCCGTGCGCGGCCCGTAGCGCGCGCAGCCCGTCGGCGGCGTCGACCGCCAGCGCGGCGAACGCGGCCGGGAACTCCGCCGGCATCCCGGCCTTGATCGCCTCGTCGAGGCGCCGCTCGGCCGCCGGCCACGAGGTGACCGTGTCGGGGACGGTGAACGTGCGGTCGTAGGAGAGGGTCTGTGTTGCGTTGGCCGAGGTCTCGGTGCCCTCCAGCCAGAGCGGCACCGGCCGGCCGACGACCTTCGCGATGTCGGCTAGGTCCATCTGCCCGGACCACACGGCTTTCGGCTCGACCGGGGTGGCAGGGGCTGGGTCACGCTGGAACCAGCGACGCAGACCGCCGACCCGCGCGGGCTCGTCCCCGGTATCAGCTTTGGTGGTGAGCCGGTACACGTAGGCGAACGGCTCGGCGGAGAGCCGGTGGCCCTGTACTTGCCGAAAATTACGTCCGGGCAGGTCAGGCTGCGTGTTCGTACTCGTGCAGGATGCCGCCGAGCTGGTCGCGTCGGTGGATGTCGAGGTGGGTGAGCTGGTCCGGATTGGTGATCGGTTCGGGCAGCGGCCGGAGTGGTCTGGCGTTCGCGATGCCTTGATGGGGTCGATGCGTGTTGTAGAAAGCCTCGTAGGCGCGCAGGGCGTGTAGGAGGTGGCGCTGGTTGTAGATCAGGGTGCGGTCGAGGAGTTCCCGGCGGCAGGTTCGTACCCACCGTTCCATGACCGCGTTCATCCGTGGGGTCCGAACTCCGCTGCGGACGATCGTGATCCCGGCGTCGGCGAGGATGACGTCGAACAGAGCCGGGTACTTACCGTCGCGGTCGCGGATGAGGTAACGAGCAGTGGATCCGGCGTCGTTCAGGTCCATGGCGAGGTTGCGGGCGGCCTGGGTGACCCAGGCGGCGGTGGGGTGCGCGGTGACGCCCAGGATCCGGATCCGGCGGGTGGAGTGTTCGATCACCGCGAGGATGTACAGGCGCGCTCCGGTGAGGGTCACGGTCTCGAGGAAGTCGGCGGCGAGGATCGCGTGGGCCTGGGAGCGGAGGAAGTCGGTCCAGGTGGTCGCGGTGCGGTCAGGTGCTGGATCGATGCCCGCGTCGCGCAGGATCTCCCAGACTGTGGATGGGGCTACTTTGATGCCGAGGGTCAGGAGTTCGCCGTGGATCCTTCGGTAGCCCCAGCTGCTGTTCTCCTTGGCCAGGCGCAGCACCAGGAGACGGATTGAGGCCACGGTGCGGGGCCGGCCACGCCGGCGGGGACGGGAGATGGCGGCGTGGTGGCGGGTGATCAGGTCGCGGTGCCAGCGCAGGAAAGTTTCCGGGCGCACCAGAAGCCGCAGGCCGTGCAAGGTTGGCCGGGGCAGCGGACGCAGGAGTGCGGCGAGCAGGGCGCGGTCGGCGGGCTGGAACCGGATCCGTTGACCGTCGAGCTGGCGTTGAAGCACGGCGATCTGGTGGCGCAGGGTGAGGATCTCGATGTCCTTGTCACGGTCGCCGTAGGGCAGCAGGCGTAGCAGGGCGAACGCGTTCGTGACACCGAGGTAGGTCAACCGAAGCACCATGAGGTGGCATCCTCGCGCAGCCACCGGCCCCGACGGCTGCGGCCACCCTGACCAGGGCGGATGGCATTATCGGCATGCACACCCTTCCGGTGAACGATGCCGATGACCACCTGATCGGTTCTTGGGTTTCTCGAGCTTCACCCGTCATCCACACCAAGATGTCCGATTCTTCCTGTATGGGGAACGAAGATCCCCGCCAACACGTGTGGACCCAAAACCGCCTACGAGATCCTCGACAGCATCGCCGCATTTTGTCAACGAACTTCAAGCGCGCCAGTTGGCGAATGCCTTGACCAGGGCATCGGTTAGCTGTTGCCCGCCGTGCAGGTCGGGATCCCGGTCGGGGTCGTAGATGGTCACGTCCACCCCCACCACCTGGGGGGAGGCGAGCAGGCGACGCACCACCGTGACGAGCTCGTCGAAGGTCAGACCGTCGGGTTCAGGGCTGTCCACCGCCCGCAGAAGCTCGCCGTCGATGACGTCAGCGTCGATGTGGACCCAGAATCCGTCCAGCTCAGCGTGCTCCAGGAGCCGGAGCGCCTGGTCGGCCGCCAAGAGCGGATCCCGGCTGACCGTGGGCGCGTCGATCAGGTGCAGGCCGGCTGCGGCGGCTTCCCCGGCGTACTCATCGCCAGGTCGTAGGCCGACCACGATGGTGTCGCTGGGGCGCAGGTAAGGTCGCGTGCCGTCCAGCTCGGCCAGCAGCCCGCCAACGCCGGTGACCAGAGCCAGGCTTTCGCCACCGGCGGCGCCCACGTCGGGGCCGTCATGCCGGTAGTCCAAGCCATCGAGGTACACCAAGCCAAAGCGGCCTCGACGGTGCAGTGCGAGGGCGACACCGACCACGATGCTGCAGTCGCCGCCCAGCACGACCGGGAGGTCGTCACGCTCCAGGATCGCGGTGACGCGGTCGGCCACCTGCCGGGAGTAGGCGGCGATGGCGGCTTCGTTGCGCACGGTCCCCGGGGTCCAGTCGGGCAGGTAGCGCGGTGGGGTCACTACCCCGGCGTCGATTGCGCCCAGCCGGCTGAGCAGGCCCAGATCGCGGAAGACTCCTGGCGCCTTGTAGCAGCCCGGCACGGCCCCCGGCTCAGGCGGGCGCAGCCCAAGATTGGATGGGGCGTCCAGCAGGGCCGGGTTTCGGGTCGTCATCGCTTTACTCCGGGATAGGTGCTGACCATGGTGTTGAAATAGCCCTCGGGTGCTTCTTCCAGGTACTCCATCAGCCCGCGAAGGCGCTCCCGCGTACCGGCCGTACGCCGCCGCCTCGTCATCCGTCAGGAACTCCACCGGCATACGCCGCAATCTAGGACAACCCACCTGTGGGGTGCCACAAGTCAGCCTGAGGCCGTGACCTGCAGTGATGCGATGGTCCGGCCGGCGGCATGATGGTCGGCTGTGGCCGTACGTCTGCTCTACCTGTTCTTCGTGCAGGTGTGTCGGTGGCTGGTGCTACTGGGTCGTTCGTCGGCGTCCAAGGACGTCGAGCTGCTCGTTCTTCGGCACGAGGTCGCCGTGCTGCGCCGTACCCAGCCCAAGCCACGGTGGACTGGGCGGACCGGGCCGTGCTCGCCGCGCTGATCCGGCTCCTGCCGCAACGGCTTCGCCTGCACCGGCTGATCACCCCTGGCACCGTTCTTCGCTGGCATCGCCGCCTCGTCGCCAAGAAGTGGACCCACGCGCACCGGACCGGACGGCCACCACTCGACCCGCAGACCGCCACGCTGATCGAACGACTCGCGACCGAGAACAGGACCTGGGGGTACAAGCGCATCCAAGGTGAGCTGCTCAAACTCGGCTACCGCGTCGGCGCCTCCACCATCCGCCGCGTCCTGAAGTCGGTCGGGCTGCCTCCCGCTCCTGCGCGGCAGACCGACACGACCTGGCGGCACTTCCTGCGCACCAGGCCTCCACGATGCTGGCTGTCGACTTTTTCCACGTCGTGCGACGCGAAGTCGCAATGTGTGAGTGAGCCGAACGAAAGGAGGGTCGACGTGGTCGACGATTCGGCTCCGGGCTAGTGCTCACAGCCCGTCCCCGCCTCTGGCATGCGTCGTGTGTGCATTCCATGCACGGGGTGTGAAGCCCGGAGGGAAGCCCAAGGGCCGGTGATCCATCCACGGGCTACAGGCAAGGGGAAGACCGGAAGGGTGAATAAGGTGAATCCTTGATGGAAGCCCCGTTAAGAAAGAACGCCGACGATGGGACGCTGGTTCGGCGGTTAGGGCCTGCCGTTGGGAAGCGGCGGTGGCAGCTGGGGGGATGTGCCTGGCTGTGCGGGTACCACGGCCCCGGGGTACAGAGGACACCCGACACCGGCCGTATCTCACACGTGCGGAACACGGAAACCGTGCGCCACGAGGCGCCATGGCACCAAGTGGAGGTGGAAGACCTCGCCGCTGGGCT
>NZ_JASNFO010000123.1:0-36569 GCF_032027725.1 Pseudofrankia coriaricola
GCTGTGCCTGACCCCGACCCAGGCGTCCTGGGCCAACCCGATCGAGGCCCACTTCGGCCCGCTGCGCGGCTTCGCCCTCGGTAACAGCGACCCGCCCAACCACCCGGCACTCGCTCGCGACCTGCACGCCTACCTGCGCTGGCGCAACACCCACCGCCGCCACCCAGCAGTGCTGGAAGCCCAGCGCCGCGAACGCGCCCGTATCCACTCCGAACGCCAGCACCGCTGGGGCCACACCAGAAACGCCGCCTGATCAACAAGAACCGACCCGCATTCGCGGACAACGCACTAGCGGTGCCGGCCGCTTACAGGGACGCGAAGGGGTTTTCGGGGTCCTGGGCCGGTGAGTTGTTGAGGAACGCGGCGAGCCATACGGCGAGGCTGCCGGCCCAGGCGAGGTCATCCTGCCACGGCACCTGCAGCATCCACTGCTCCATCTCCGGCGTGGTGGCCGTTGCGAGCAGGTCAAGCAGGCGCCGCGGAGGCGGCGCCACGGTCGCGCACAGCCACGCCAGCGCCCCGGCGAGACGGAGATCGATCGAGCTGTCCTCGTCCGTCCACAGCTGCTCGGCCCATGCCACGGCTACTGCCGCCTCAGATCGTTCGAGCGCGAGCTGGGTGAGCGCGAGCACCAGGCTGATCCGCACCGGCTCGTCATCCTCCAACGCCAGCCGTGCCCGCAGCGCCTGCGACACCACAGGTGGCGCTCCTGGCACGGTGGCCAGCGCGTAGGCGGCGGCCGCACGCACCGCCGCGTCGGCGTCATCAAGCAGCGGGATCAGCAGCGAGACGTCCGCGGTGATCGCCTCGCGCGCCGCCTCCAACGTCAACTGGACGGGGTACCCGGAGACATCGAACCGCAGATCCTCGGGTGGATAATCCACCCGGAGCAGGTCCTGGCGCAGATCGCCCCCGAAATGGTCGCGATGGCCCGCCTCGGCCGCCAGCAACAGCAGACCGGCGCGGCAGTGCGCGGCCGGGTGGGCAGCGAGCCGGATCAGGAACGGCACCGCCAAAGCCGCCGGGGCGGAGGTGCCACCCTGGTGACGAATCCTGCCCCACAGGCCGCCGAGCTCACGCGACACGACATCCGGATCGCCGTCGGAAAGCGCACGCAGCGAGTCAGGCACGTCCCCGGCCCTTCCGAACGCATGGTGATATCGCCGCCACGGCACAGCATCGACCGCAAGCCTGCCGCTGGCCCGCAGCTCCGGCAGCACACGGCGAACATCACGTAACCACCGGTACTCGCCGAGCCCCTCCATCACCTGCCGGCGGAGTCCCCAGTCGTCCCCAACGCCCTCGACCACACCCTCGTCAGCCACAGCCCGATCATGACGACAAGCACCGACAGATTCCGACACCGCCGCCAGCCCGCAGACAGGTGATTGCTACCTACGCCCCCTCGTGGTCGAGATTCGGCTCCGCGGACAACCGCCGGGGAGCAGAAACGGCGATCATTGGCCGCTGCGGCGCACCGTGGCGGCTGGAGCGAGGCGGCTGCGGTGACGACTCCCGGCGGCCACCGGCCAGCATGTGACGCGCGCCACCATTTGCTATGTAGTTCGCCGTTTCGCTGTGGTCCGAAACCGACCCACTCACACTGACCACGGCCTCCGGCCACCCCGATAACCCGGGCAGTCAGCGTCAACGTCGGGATCCGGGCCGCACACAGACCCGCCGAGCCCTACCGTCCCGGCCGCCCACGCTGTCAGCCTCAACGGCCAGATCGGCTCCCCCAAGCCGACAGCCATCCGCACAGCGATGCAGGCGGCAGAAGCCACGTTGACACCGAAGCCCACAGCCTGTTCGGCCCCGGAGACCGTGACCGGCCCCTCACCACCCGGGATGAGACAGCCTCGCTCCCGCGACGGGTGACAATGGACGCACCGCCGCTACCCCCGGCGAGGAGGTGACCCGACGCATCGCCGCGACCTGCCCAGCGCCCACGGCCCTGCCTCCACCACGACCGGCCGGATGTTCTGGCTCGACAGCCCGAGCAACCGCTCGCACCCGTCAGGGAGCCCGCCACCGGCCGACCCGGACAGACATATCGGGCATGATCGCGTCGCGGAGTTTTCGTACCCCTTTTGAGGTGCCGCCGTCGCCGTTTTGGGAGAAGCGTCGAATGTCAGACGACCGGATAGTTACGCCGAGGCTCACCCCTGGAGGAGCCCTAATAGTCCTCGCAATGTCGGTCGGCACAGCGGTTATCGTTATCCTTGCTGTCACAATTGCCGTTCCGCCAGGCGAGCGCCGCGCGATGATACCCGAACTCTTGTCCGACCTACTGTTCGGCACATTCTTCTTGATGATCATACTTGCATTGTGCGTAGGGATATCGTTTCTTCCTTCATAGTCCTGTGGCGGTCGGGCTCGAGTCGCGGCCCACGGGACGCGACGGGAGGCCGGTGGCATGGTGCCAGGCGTCGCGGAGCCCCGCGCCGACAGGGCGTCGGGATGGCATCCGGTCGTGTGCGCCGCGCCGAGTCCGGTCCAGCTCGTGGTGTGACTCACCGGCCACACCGCCGCCGTGCGCTCGAGGGCGTTCACGCCGGACGGATGTCGCGGCGATGAGCAAGTGAGATGGCGGCCACGAGGGCGACGGTGGTGTAAGCCGCGGTGACGACGAAGCCGTGCCAGGGCCCGGCAAAGTAGTCGGGGCGTTGGACGGTGTGTTGGATGGAGAAGCCGGCGAACGGTGTCCAGCGTTGAGTGAACTGCTGTATGCGGTCGCTGGTGGCGAGCAGGCCAGGTAGCAGGAGCGTCGCGACGACGACCGGGATCGCGATCGAGGTACGCCGCACGATCGTCGTGATGCCGACGGCGTAGACGGCGATCAAGGTGGTCAGTAGTCCGGTGCCGACGATCGCGCGTAGGAATGGCCCGCTGAACAGGTCGGGTTCGGGGTAGCTGGGGGCGACATAGCCCTGGCCTCGTTGGAGCGGGCGGGCCACGAGATAGGAGGCCCAGGACGAGGCGATGCCGATGACGAGGGTGCTTGCGGCGGCGACGGACGCCTTGGCGAGAATCACCCGGTGGCGGCGCGGGGTCGCGGTGTAGCTGGTCGAGATCATGCCTGAGCGTTCCTCGTTGCCGATCGCTGTCGCGCCGACGACCGCGGCGATGACGACGCCGATGAGCACGCCCACGAGGGTGTTGGCGACGATGTCGTCGTCACCGGGTGCGCCGGGCGGGTCGGTGGAGGGGGTGTTGGCGACGACGAGCGCGGAGAACCCGACAGGGAGGGTGGCAAGCAGGCCCATCGCGGTGAGCGTGCCGCGGCTGCCGACGGTCTTGATCCATTCTGCCCGGACGGTCCTGAGGCGAGGATGCGGCCTGGAGTTCGGGGTCATGGACGGACTTCCTCGGGTGAGGTGACGACTCGCAGGTAGACGTCTTCGAGACTGGGACGGTCGGCGGCGTCGGGGCTGCCCATCAGCAGCGATGCGATGCTGGCGTCGGCGGCGATCCGGCCGCGGTGGATCACGACGACGCGGTCGGCGATGCCTTCAAGTTCGCGCATCAGGTGCGAGGAGACGAGGACAGCCCGGCCTTCGTCGCGGAGGTTCCTCGCCAGCCGGCGAAACCAGACCATGCCTTCGGGGTCGAGTCCGTTCATCGGTTCGTCGAGTATGAGAATCGGTGGGTCGCCAAGTAGGGCCGCGGCAACGCCGAGCCGCTGCTTCATGCCGAGCGAGTATCCGCCGACCCGGCGTCGAGCGGCGGTGCCGAGGCCGACCTGTTCGAGGAGCGCGTCGACGCGGGCCGCGCGGATGCCGCCTGCCGCGGCCAGCCAGCGCAGATGGGTGCGGCCGGTCAGCCCAGGGTTCACGGCGGTGGCATCAAGCAGCGAGCCGATCCGGGTGAGCGGGGCATCGAGGTGCCGGTAGAGCTGGCCCGCGACCAGTACCCGGCCCGCGCTCGGGCTGGCCAGCCCGAGCGCGATGCGCATCGAGGTCGTCTTGCCGGAGCCGTTCGGGCCGACGAGGGCGGTGACCGTGCCTGGTGGCACCGTGAACGTGACGTCGTCGAGCGCGACCACGGTGCCGAACCGTTTCGTCAGCGCCTCAAATGTCAGGCCGGGTTGTGGAAGGTTCGATCGCATGGCTGGGACGGTAGGGACGGCCACGTCGGCGGCGGATCCCCCGCGGGAGCGGTTGTCGGCCTCCCCCGAGCGAGCGATGCGGGATCACCGGCCGGCCAGACAGACTGGTCGGCGATGAGCGCACAAGTCCGCCCGGCGATCGTTGGTCGCGTCGAGGGCACGCTGGTCGACATTCTGGCGATGCCATGGCCGTGGATCGGCGCCGCGGGAACGCTCCTGATCGCGGCGGTGGCCCAGGTGGGCCTCGACGACCGGTTCCTGACATCCATCGCGATCGCCGTGCCCCTCGCCTTCGTCGTTCGCCTCCCGCGCGCGGCGGCAGCGGTCGCCGTGGTCGCGGCGTTGGGCTGGCTTTTCCCGCGGGCCCAGCCAATCCCGGTCGGCGCCGGGGCAGGCCTCATGATCGTGTGCGCGGTGGCCGCCTACCGGCTGACGGCGATCGACACCTGTGTGATCGGCGCGTTGTTCCTCGTCAACGCCGTGACGCCGTTCAACTCCGCCGAACCGGGAGCCGCCGGCTACCTGTTGCTCGCCGTCGTGACCGCGGCACTCGGTCTCGGCCGGCTCCTACGGAGCCGGAACGCGATCATCGCGGAACACGAGGCACTCGCCGTCGCCCATACGTCGACGCTGCGCGAGCGCTCGATCCTGGTCGACCGCGCGGCCATCGCACGGGAGCTGCACGATGTCGTCGCCCACCACATCTCGCACATTGCGATCCAGGCTGAGACCGCCCGCTACACGACGCCTGACCTGCCCGAGCTCGCCGGCACGCGACTCGCCGCGATCGGCGAGTCCGCCCGCGACGCGCTCGCCGAAATGCGACGCATCCTTACGGTGATCCGTTCCCCCGCCCCACCCCGCGGCGGCGCAGCGGTCAGCCAGCCCGAATCGGCTCGCGCACCCCGCCCGGGCCTCGACCAGCTCTCCGCGCTGATCGAGGCCACCCGCGTCCTGGGCACCGTGGTCACCGTCACCGTGAGCGGAAGCCCAGCCCCGCTCCCCGCCGGCACCGACCTCGTCTCCTACCGGGTGATCCAGGAAGCCCTCACGAACGCCCGTCGCCACGCTCCCGGCGCCGACGTCGACATCGCGGTTGACTACACGCCGTGCCTGCTCCGCCTGATGATCAACAACGGCGCCCCGGACCTGGCCTTGCCCGCCGACAGCGCCGGACTCGGTCTGGTCGGCATGCGTGAACGGGTCGACGCGGTGGGCGGGACCCTGCGCCACGGGCACAGGACCGACGGTGGGTTCGAGGTCGTCGCGGAGCTTCCCCTCCGACGGAACCGATGACCGCGCCAGCACCGATCCGGGTGATAATCGCCGACGACGATGGAATCGTCCGGGCCGGTTTCTCCGCCTTGCTGGCGACCCGGGACGACATCGTCGTCGTCGGTACCGCACGCGACGGACAGGACGCGATCCGAGCCGCGACGGCACATCGCCCCGACGTAGTCCTGATGGACGTCCGCATGCCCGTCCTCGACGGCATCGCCGCGACCCGCGCCATCACGACCACGCTCGCACCCGCACCCCGGGTGATCGTTCTCACGACGTTCGACCTCGACGAGTATGTCTATGACGCACTCGTCGCGGGAGCCAGTGGGTTCCTCTTGAAGGACCTACCGGCGACGACCCTGTTCGACGCTGTACGCGTCGTTGCCCGCGGTGACGCCCTCCTCACCCCTGACATCACCCGACGCCTCATCGACGAGTTCGTCCGCCTCCGGCCCCGCGTCCGGCCCGACCGGCTCGCCCAGCTCACAGCGCGTGAGACCGACGTCCTGCGCCTGCTCGCCGCCGGCCATTCCAACCCCGAGATCGCCGCCCGGCTCTACATCGCCAACGAGACCGTGAAGACACACGTCAGCAGCATCCTCGCCAAGCTTGCGGCTCGTGACCGTACCCAGGCCGTCATTACCGCCTACGAGTCCGGGCTCATCCACCCGGGCGCCCCATAGACAGCCTCGCCGGCCCTCCGTATGGACCACATCGCCGTTGCAGCCAGGGCCGGCCACGGAAGGAAACAGATGAGGGAGTTGTTCCCGGCCATCGAGCCGTACGCCCATGGCTTTCTCGATGTCGGCGAGGACAACCAGATCTACTGGGAGACCAGCGGCAACGCGGGCGGCAAGCCCGCGTTGTGGGTGCACGGCGGCCCTGGCAGCGGCGGACGCCGTGGCAGCCGCCGGATGTTCGACCCCGAGGTCTATCGGATCATCCTGTTCGACCAGCGCGGTTGCGGCCAGAGCCGGCCCCATGCCTGCGACCCGGCCGTCAGCCTGGAGCACAACACCACCGAGCACCTGATCGCCGACATGGAGCGGCTGCGCGAGCACCTGGGCATCGAGCGGTGGCTCCTCTACGGCGGCTCGTGGGGCTCGACGCTGATCCTCGCCTATGCCGAGCGCCACCCCGACCGGGTCTCGGAGATCATCCTTGTCGGCGTCACCATGACCAGGCCCGAGGAAATCGACTGGCTCTACCGCGGTGTCGGCCGCCTCCTGCCAGCCGAGTGGGAAGCATTCCACGAGGCCTTGCCGACGGCGGACCGGGACGGCGATCTCGTCGCCGCCTACAACCGGCTGTGCAACAGCCCGGACCCGACGGTCCGGATGAACGCAGCGCGAGCCTGGTGTGCTTGGGAAGACGCCGTCATCGCCCACGAGACGCTCGGCGCCCCGGGCCAGTACAGCGGCAAACCCGACGATGCGCTCCTGGCATTCGTCCGTATCTGTACGCACTACTTCGCCCACAGCGCCTGGCTCGAGGACGGCCAGCTGCTACGCGACGCCCACCGGCTGGCCGGCATCCCGGCGGCGCTGATCCACGGCCGGCTCGACCTCGCCAGCCCGCTCAGGACCGCCGGGGACCTCGCCGCAGCCTGGCCCGACGCGGAACTGAAGGTCATCGCCGAGTCCGGCCACACCGGCAGCCCCGCCACCAAGGAAGCGATCATGGAAGCGATCGAACGGTTCAGCCAAGCTGACGCTGGCCCACAGCCCTCGTCCAGCCAATCAACGTTAACTCCGTCAGCAGTGGCACCGTCGGCAGCCGCCGACAGCCCCATCCGACGTGATCCAGGCCGCCGTTCGGTATGTAGTCCGCCGTTTCGCCGCGGCTAATGGTCGACCGCATGGCGCGCCGCTGTGCGGCTAAAGCCGCTCAAAGTCGGCAGCCTCAGGTTCACTGACGGCATCCCCTTTGGCCACAGCGCTCAGATCCTTGGCCTGGCGTAGGGCCTTCAGCTCGCCCAAGGCGCTGGTTGCGATCAGCAGAAGAGCGAACGCCACGCCTGCGAGGACGGCAACGGACGGCGAGGCCACGCTCTGCACAGCGCCAACGAGCGTGGCACTGGCCGCGTAGCCGACACCGGTCGCCGCATACATCACCGAGTACGCCGCCGCGTACGCGCTGGGCGGCAAAGCCTCGCGCAGTGACAGGGCGCGGGTTACCTGAACACCGGCCGCCAGCTGGCCTGCGACGAGTAGAGCGCCGGCGATCCAGGGCAGCGAACCTGCCGCAGCGACGACGGCCACGCACCCGGCGACGGCCAGGAGGAGAACCAGGCTCTGCGTACGCAGCGAGCCGGGCCAGGTGCCCCGCAGGCCATACAGAGCGGCACCGGCGGCCGAGGCGATCGAGAATCCCGCGAGGAGAGGGCCTGCCCAGCCGACGCCGATCGCCCGCTGTTCCAGCAGCGCGGGCAGGACGAGTTCGGCCAGTGCCAGCAGGGACATCGCGGCACCACCGGTGACGTAGATGGGCCATGCGCGGACGAGTGTCCGCGCCATGGAAACGCCCTCCCGATCATCCGCGTCCACCATCCAGCCAGCGGGCTGTGCCCACAGTCCTGCCGCGGCGGCGGCCATCAGTACCGCGGCGAGAAGGAGTGGCAGGGATGGGGCAAGGCTCAGCGCGAGTACCCCGGCGAGCGCGGGGGCAGCGGCCCAGACCACGGAGGTAAGGACGGACTCGGCACTGAGCGCCTCGACGACGAGGGCCTCCGGAAGCTGCGAGGTCAACAGGGTGCGCAACCCTCCGGGTGCCGCGGCGGGCGCGGCGCCGGCAAGCACGGCGAGGGCTCCGAGCACCAGGACGTGCGCGTCGAGCAGGAACCCGAGCCCGGCGAACGCACAAGCCCCGACGGCCAACCCAACCGCCAGGTGGCCGCGGGCCCGCTCTGGCTTCAGCCACGGGCCGAGCACCGCGGCCCCGACCACCTCGCCGATCACATAGGCCGCGGCGAGCCCGGCGCCCACCGCATACCCACCGGGGCGCTCGCGCACGAGAAAGACGAGTGCTAGCGGTGCCATCGCGACGGGCAGCCGGGCGCCGACGGCGACGAGAGCCCAGACGAGGACGGGGCGGGTGGCAAGCTCGCGATAACCCACGGCAACCTCAGCGCGCTCGAGTTGCGTTCACGGCGTCGGGCCGTCAGCACGTCGGGTGGCTGACGTCGGCGTCGCGCCAGCGCCGACAGGTCCGGGAATCGCGGGCCGGCAGGAGTGGCAGGGATGGTTCGAGTTGGCGATCATGTCCGGCCGGCCATCGACGGCCAGTCCCCCAATCTCCACGGGAAAGCGCCGGGAGCCAAGCCTCAACAGCCACCGCAAGGCCCCACCAGATACGGTCCGGTCACCGCTCAACGCGCAGCCAGCTCGCCGTCCCGCCGCTGCGACTACCTGACGACGCGGTATCGCAGGTGGGTCACTCCAGGGGCCTCGACGACCCTGAGAAGCTCCAGATCGATGCCGTCCGGCCCAAGGTGGTCGAACAGGCGGATACCGGTGCCGAGCAGCACCGGGACGAGGTGGATCTGTATCTCGTCGACCAGCCCCGCCTGAAGGCACTGCTGCGGGACGCTCGATCCCATCAGGCTCACCCAGCGGTCCCCGGCCGCCGCCTTCGCCTGCTTGACGGCGCTCTCGATGCCGTCCGTGACGAATGTGTAGCGGCTCTCGCCTTGCGGCACCTGGTCCGGCACACGGTGGGTCACGACGAAGAGCGGCAGCCCGGGCAGCGGCCCGTTCCCGCCCCACGCACCGCTGATGTCGTAGGTCCGCCGACCGGTCACGACCGCCCCGCCGCTGTCCACCAGCTCTTCGAACACCTTGGCGCTGGCGGCGGCGAGTTTGAACGGTGGTACCGGCACGCCTCGACGCTCGGCCTCCTGGTAGGGGCGAATGGGGGTGTCGCCGTCGAAGTACCAGTCGAAGATGCGCCTGACGCCCTCGCCCTCGCCGTCCGGATGCTCGGCATCGCTCCTGCCAGCGATGAAACCGTCCAGGGACATCGTGAGAGCCACGATCACCTTGGTCATGAAGTGCTGCTCCTCTCCGCTTCTCACACTGTGGGTGGGGCTGCCGGAGACGCCGGCGCGCCGCGGGCGCATGTACCGCCCGCTTGGTCCACACGCCCCGATCCTCGCACTTCTCAACCAGACGGTTGACGTCTGACGCCAGCCACTCTAGCCTTCTCATCAACCGGTTGGTTGAGGAGTCGAGGGAATGGTGGACCAGCTCTCCCAGGTGTTCGCGGCGCTCGCCGACCCGACGCGGCGCGACCTGGTCGCGCGGCTGACGGACGGGGACGCCACGGTCGGCGAGCTGGCGGCGCCATACTCGGTCTCCGTCCAGGCGGTGTCCAAGCACCTCAAGGTGCTCGAGCAGGCGGGCCTCGTCAGCCGCACCGACGGCGGTCACCGCAGCCCGGTGCACCTGGAGGCGCAGGTCTTCGACCTGGCGACGGCCTGGCTGGAGCGGTACCGCCGCCAGGCCGAGCAGCGCTACCGCCGTCTCGACGCCGTCCTCGCCGCCATGAACGACGACGAGAACAACGAGAACGCCCACCACCCGGCGAACCACCCCGGTACCAAGAACCCGAGCAAGAACAACGCCCGCGCACGCAACGCGGCCGAGAGCAGAGAGAGCGCCTGATGACCACCACGAAGACTGTCAGCATCGAAGCCGACCCGAACGTGCCGTTGGTCCGGATCACCCGTGACTTCGCCGCGACCCCGGCGCAGTTGTTCCGGGCACACACCGACCCGGAGCTGTTCGCTCGCTGGGCCGGCCCCGACGGCATGGACAACCGCATCGACTACTGGGACGCCCGTACCGGCGGTAGCTGGCGCTACGTCGCCCACCGGGACGGCGCCGAGTTCGCCTTCCACGGTTCGTTCCACGAGATCCGCCCCGACCGGCTCGTGCAGACGTTCACCTACGAGGGCGCGCCCGACAGCGTCGCGCTGGAGACCCTGTGGTTCGAGGACCTCGGCGACGGCCGTACCCGCCTGCACGCCCAGTCCCTCGTCGACAGCTTCGAGGGCCGCGACGCCTTCGTGAACAGCGGCATGGAGGTCGGCATCGAGCAGGGCTACGTGAAGCTGGACGCGGTCCTGGACGCGGTCCTGGCCGCCGACGATGCCTGAGACAACCCGCGAGCAGTCGCCGTCGCCGTCGTTCCAGGGCGACCGGGGCGCCGGCGGCGTGCTCGCCGACCTCAGGGACCCCATCGAACCTGTCGACCTCGTCGCGCTCGCCGGCCAGCCGGCCGAGCGCCACCGGCACGTCGCGGCGACGTTCACCGACCGGGTACTCGGCACCCGCGACTGGGACACGCAGTCCCCTGTGGCCGAGTGGCGGGCACGCGACGTCGTCCGCCACCTGTGCGAGTGGTTCCCAAGCTTCCTCGAAGCCGGGACGGGGATCGAGCTCGCCCGCGGACCGTCGGCCGACGCCGACCCGGTCGAGGCCTGGCGGGTACACGCGGACGCCGTGCAGGCCCTGCTCGACGACCCGGCGACGGCGGACCGGGTGCTGCGCAACCCCCACATCGGCGAAATCCCGCTCCCGGCGGCGGTCGACCAGTTCTACACGGTCGACATCTTCATGCACACATGGGACCTGGCCCGGGCCACCGGCCAGGACGACCGTCTCGACCCCGGGCTGTGCGCCGTCCTGCTGGAGGGGATGGCGGGCATGGAGGACGCGATCCGGGCCTCCGGGCAGTACGGGCCGCGCGTGCCAGTCCCGGACGGGTCCGACGTCCAGACCCGGATGCTCGGGTTCATCGGCCGATACCCGCTCTTCGCGCCGTCGGGCACGGCGCCGTAAACGCGGTTTCGCCAGGCACGCCGGCGTCCTAATCTCGATAGGTGCTTGTCGCGGTTACCACCTTCACGGTCGCGTCCGTGCTCGTCGTGCTGCTGCCGGGGCCGGACACACTGGTCGTGGTGCGCAACCTGATGAATGGTGGGCGCCGGCTCGGCCTGCGGGCTTCGCTCGGCGCCATGACCGGCCTGTCCATCTGGGTGGTCGCCGCGTCGCTGGGGCTGTCCGCGCTGCTGACGGCGAGCCACGACGGGTACCTCGCACTGCGCATCGTCGGCGCGGTCTACCTCGGCTGGATGGGTCTGACCACGCTGCGGGCAAGGTCCCACGGTGACCCCGGCGCGGCGGCCGAGCCTCGCCGGGGCCTGATCGGGAGCGGCTTCACCTCCGGCCTGCTGACCGACCTGCTGAACCCCAAAGTCGGGGTCTTCTTTATGACCTTCATGCCAGGCTTCATCCCCGAGGGCGCCCCGGTGGCCGCGACGTCACTGCTGCTGGGCGGGATCTTCGTCGCGCTGGCGGCCCTCTACTACCTCGCACTGCTCGCCCTGTCGGGACCGGTGAGGCGCTGGCTGTCCGACGGCCCGGTCCGGCGCTGGGTGGACCGCGTCACCGGCCTCGTCCTGATCGCCTTCGGCGTCCGCCTCGCCGTCGAGCCCTGAGCCGTCTCCAGTCAGCCAGCCAGGTTCGCGCCAGACGGAGTCACGCGGTCACCAGCCGACGGGCACGTGATCGCCCCGATCCTGATCGGGCTCCATCGGTCGTCAGACTGCTCACCCTGCCCGGCCCGATCATGCGCTGGATGGCCGATGCCCGGTCCGTCGCGGGGTCGACGGGTGCTCCACCGGAAGGACGCGTCCACTGGCCCTCGGGTGACGGTCTACGCCAGCCCGTTCACCGACGTCAGGTACGACCTCCCGGGCGCGTTCGAGAAGTCCGTGACGTTCGCCGAGGATGGGACGATCACCGTGCACGGGCGGGACGGGGCCGCGCTCACGCTGCCGCTGGAGAACTACAAGATCACAACCTGGCCCCTGGCCGCCGCCGAGCCAGGCCGATCACGCCGACGACGGCGCACACCGCCCCGGTGGCGGCGCCCGCCAGGTCCCACCACATCGGCTCACCGTTCACCCAGCTCGCCAGCGCCACGCGTCCGGGCTGCTCCGGGTCGTAGATGATCCGGACGGCGTCGCCCTCATCTACGGACGAGGTCACCCAGAAGCCGAGCCTGCGCTGTTCGACGTGCTGGCCGACGGTGTACCGGACGGTGGCGTGGTCTAGCCCACGGTTCGACTCAACCGCGACCACCTGCGCCATAGCAGGTGTGCCATGGGCCGACAGGTCCGCAAGCAGCTCGTGGTCGTGCCAGGCCGCGCGTAGCTGGACGACGAGCGCGACCAGACCGACGATCGTCAGCACCGTCAAAAGGACCAGATCGCTGGGCGGGGGTCGGAGTCTGACCGACCGCCGGGTGGGCAGCGCGAACGAGCTCGGGGCATCCAACGGCTCGGCGGTCCGGATCCGGATGACGACCGGCCCCCGCGGCGCGGCCCCGCCGGCGACCGCCGGCGGACCGGCCGCGGACGTCTCAGGATCAACAACTGGCGCGAGATCCGCGGGTTGCGGCGGCACACCGTCTGCCACGCCAGACTCGCCTCGCTTCCATGGCAACACCCCAGTCGGACCACCTCAGTTATGGCACAGCTTCGCCTACTTCATGGCGTTCCTGCGGGGCTTCACCCCAAGATGGCGCCGGGCCTGGCCGGTACGGTGACCAACGACACGACGTGGGGCGCACGGCGTGCGGCGGCGAGGGCGGGAGGCGGGGCGGATGCGGATCGGGATGCAGCTGGCCTACAGCGGCGGGTTCACCGAGACGGCCGCGGAACTCGGTGACTACGAGAAGGCCGGGCTGGACATCGTCTTCGTGCCCGAGGCGTACTCGTTCGACGCGGTGAGCCAGCTCGGCTTCCTCGCCGCGCGGACCGAGCGTGTCCAGCTCGCCTCCGGCATCCTGCCGATCTACACCCGCACGCCGACGCTGACCGCGATGACGGCCGCGGGGCTGGACTACGTCTCCGGCGGCCGGTTCACCCTCGGGCTTGGCTCCTCCGGCCCGCAGGTCATCGAGGGCTTCCACGGTGTCCCCTACGACGCTCCCCTGGGCCGCACCCGCGAGATCATCGAGATCTGCCGGGCGGTTTGGCGCCGCGAGCGGGTCGAGTACCAGGGGAAGCACTACACACTGCCGCTGCCGGCCGACCAGGGTACCGGCCTCGGGAAGCCGCTGAAGCTCATCAACCATCCGGTACGCGAACGCATCCCGATCTTCATCGCCGCTATCGGCCCGAAGAACGTGGAACTGGCCGCGGAGCTCGCCGAGGGCTGGCAGCCGTTCTTCTTCCACCCGGAGCGGGCGCGTGACGTCTGGGGCGCGCCGCTCGCCGCGGGCGGGGCGCGGCGCGACCCGGCGCTCGGCCCGCTCGACGTCGTCGTCGGCGCGCCGCTGGCCATCGGTGAGGGCACCGAGGAACTGCTCGACCTGATGCGGCCGATGTTCGCGCTCTACATCGGCGGGATGGGCGCCAAGGGCCGCAACTTCTACAACAGCCTCGCTCAGCGCTACGGCTACGAGAAGGAGGCAGCGCTCATCCAGGACCTCTACCTCGCCGGGAAGAAGAAGGAAGCCGAGGCCGCGGTCCCCGAAGAGCTGCTGCGCGCCAACGCCCTGATCGGCCCCGAGGGCCACGTCCGCGAGCGCCTCGCCGCCTATGCCGAGGCCGGCGCGACCACCCTCACCGTCACCCCGCTCGCCGGCGACCACCGTTCTCGACTGGCGCTCATCGAGCAACTCCGCGAGTGGACCAGCTGACCGCGTCGCCCGGCGCGGCACGCACGGCGTAGGCCGCCGCGAGCTCGGCGAGCAGCGGCGCGTCGGACCGCCCGTCCGCGGAGACCCGCTGCAGCACCAGGAGTATCCGGTGGTAGCCGCCATCGATCCGGAAGACCGTCATCCGGGGTGGCCACTCGCCGGCCAGGTCGAACGGACGGCCAACCCTGCTCCGGACCGCGTAGGTCATGCCTTGGCCGTCCAGCCCGTCCATCCGCGCGAGATCGGTCGTGTCGGCCCATTCGATCGTGGGCGCCGCGGTGGGGACGACCCGCGGGTGCGGGCGGCCGTCGGCGACCTCGACGAGGGTACGCAGCGCCTCGTGGCGCGCGGTCACCTCCGCGAGCGCGCCGCGCAGGGCATCGGCGCTCAGGTCGCCGAAGACGTCCACGACCACCGCGTGGTTGTAGGCGGCCGAATCAGCGGACATAGGACGACGATGCCAGGTTCTGGCGGCCTGGCAGGATGCGAGGGGCCAGGCAGGCGTGGCGCGGGCGTGAGGAGCTGGGGTGACGGTGAGCGGGCCGCCGCCGGGACCCACCGACGACCACCTGCCCGACGACCACCTGCCCGACAACCGGCTGCCCAACGACCAGTCGCCCGGCGCGCGGCCACCGGACATCCCACGCCGTCCGGTCGACCGCCTGGCACCCGCCTGGGTTCCTCCCGCCCCCCGCGTGGGCGGCGACGAGTCGTCGCTGGTGACGCCGGAGCCGCGGCGGCGGCGAGGACGTCGGCTTGGGCAGGTGCTCGCGACGCGTCTCGGCCATCCGCTGAAGCTCACGGCGGCGGCGTTCCTGACGACCGTCGGCGTGATCACGCTGCTGCTGCGCCTGCCGCTGTCGGCCGAGCCCGGGCAGCACACGACGTTCCTGCAGGCGCTGTTCACCGCGACCGGCGCGAGCTGCGGGGCGCTCGCGAACGTCGACACCCCCACCCACTGGTCGACGTTCGGCGAGGTCGTGATCATGTTCGCGGTCCAGCTGGGCGGGCTGGGGTTCATGACGACGGCGTCGCTGCTGGGCCTGCTGGTGTCGCGCCGGCTCGGCGTACGGATCCGGCTGCTTGCCGCCACCGAGACCCAGTCGGTCGGGATCGGCGACGTCCGGCGGGTAGTCCGAGGGGTCGCCCTGATCACGCTGGCGATCGAGGGCGCCGCGGCGCTGGTGCTGTTCGCCCGGCTGTGGCTGGGGCATGGGCTGCCAGCGGGACGCGCCGCCTACCACGGCGTCTTCCACGCGGTCACCGGGTTCAACAACGCTGGCTACGCGCTGTACAGCGACAACCTGGTGTCCTTCGCCGACGACCCGGTGGTCGTGATGACGATCGGGCTGGCCGCGATTCTCGGCGGGCTGGGGTTCCCGGTGTTGTTCGAGCTGCGCCATGAGCTGCGCAAGCCCCGGCTCTGGTCGATGCACACCAAGGTGACGCTGCTGGGCTACGGAGTCCTGCTCGTCGGCGGGGCCGCCGCCGTTCTCGCGCTGGAATGGCGCAACCCGGCGACCCTCGGCCCGCTCGGCGCCGGCGACAAGCTGCTCGGCGGGTTCTTCGGCAGCGTCACGGCCCGCACCGCCGGGTTCAACACGTTCGACTACGGCGCGGCCCAGCCGGCGACGCTGGTCGTCACCGACATCCTCATGTTCATCGGTGGTGGCAGCGCAAGCACCGCCGGCGGCATCAAGGTGACGACGTTCCTGATCCTGTTCTTCGCGATCGTCGCCGAGGCGCGCGGCGACGACACCGTCGACGCGTTCGGCCGGCAGGTGTCGCCGGCGGCGCTGCGCCAGGCGATCGCGGTGGCGCTGCTGGGGGTCGCGCTCGTCGTCGCCGGGACGCTGTGCCTGCTCATCTCCAGCCACCACACCCTCGACCAGACCCTGTTCGAGGTGACATCGGCCTTCGGCACCGTGGGGCTGTCCACCGGGATCACTGGCGGGCTGCCGGCCTTTGACCAGTACGTCCTGATCGCTCTGATGCTGATAGGCCGAATCGGCCCGATTACGCTGGCGTCGGCGCTGGCGCTGCGGGAACGGCGCCGGCTGTACCGGCTGCCCGAGGAACGGCCGATCGTCGGCTGACCGGACCTGTGCGCGGGTCGTGTGACGGCAAGAGGGGAGGCGGGGCTGGCGTGGGCCGGGACATGCACCCGAACGCGGTACTGGTCATCGGGCTGGGCCGGTTCGGCAGCACACTCGCCGAGTCGTTGCAGCGGCTCGGGCACGACGTCGTCGCCGTCGACACGGACCGCGACCTCGTCCAGGAGTGGTCGGGGACGCTGTCCCACGTCGTCGAGGCGGACGCGACCAGCGAGGCGGCGCTGCGCCAGCTGGGCGCCGACGGCTTCGACCGGGCCGTGGTCTCGATCGGCGTTGATATCGAGGCGAGCCTGCTGGCCACCGGAACCCTGCTCGACCTGGGCGTCCCGGAGGTCTGGGCGAAGGCGATCACCCGCCAGCACGGCCGGATCCTGGAACGCATCGGCGCGTCGCATGTCGTCTACCCCGAGCGCGACGCCGGCGAGCGGGTCGCGCACCTGCTCTCCGGGCGGCTCATCGACTTCGTCGAGTTCGACAAGGGGTTCGCGGTCGCGAAGCTGCGCGCTCCCGGGTCGATCTGCGGGGCGACGATGGACGTCGTCAGGCCCCGCACCCGGTTCGGCGTGACGGTCGTCGGGGTGAAGCGCCCCGGAACCGAGTTCACCCACGTCGTGGCCGACACGGTCCTCGGCCACGACGACCTGATCATCGTGACCGGCCGCACCGACGAGGTCGAGCGCTTCGCCGCGGCCACCGGCGCCCGTCCCGCCTAAGGCCCTCCTCCAAAGGCCCTCCCCCATCGGAGCTTTCCGGTGTAACTCACCGCCGTGTTGGTACGCGCCGCGCCGGGGTGCCTTGCCAGGTCCGTCCCACGGAGACCGTCCAGGGTCGGATCACCCAGGGCCGGGCCGCGCCGGGGCAGGTCACAGCAGCGCCGTAAGCACGGTCCGAACCGTCGCGTAGTGGTCCGGACGCGGCGGCTTCCGTTCCCGGCGTTCCCGGCGTTCCCGGCGTTCCCGGCGGAGTCCCCGGCCGCGCCTCCAGCCGGCCGACGCGAGTCCTGCGCCGCCTCGAGGACGGCCGCGCCGATGACGGCGGCCGTCACCTGGGACACGACGTCCAGGGCTCGGGCCCGGTCCGTCTCGGTCGGGCCCGCGGCCCGCAGCAGCCGCCCGAGATGCCGTTCGACGTTCTCTTCCAGGATGCGGCCCTGCGCGACCTGCATGACCAGGATCGGATGCTCGCGGAACCACGCGAACAGGCCCTCGGTGAACCGCGTGACCGTCTCCTCGAACGACGCGGCCGGCTCAGGGCCAGGCGCGTACAACGTGTCGACGGCCCGAGCCATGACCAGCGCGAGGAGCTCCTCGCGGGTCCGCACGTGGTAAGAGACGCCCGGCACGGTCATGCCGAGCGCGTCGGCCACCTTACGGATGGTCACCTGGTCGAGCCCGATCTCGAGGGCGGCGTCGATGATGTCATCGACCGTCACCTTGCGCGGGCGGCCGCGCCTGCCAGGCGACGCCGGCTCGACCCCGCTGGCGCTGGCTTCGAGGTCCGCTCCGACTTCGGGGTCTGCTCGGCGTTCGGCCACGTCAGGTGACGGTAGCGGGATTGCGCACCAGCCTTCCTGGGAGCGCACCCGTCGGCTCGCCGTCGCGGTAGGTGACGACGCCGCTGACCATCGCCCTGGCCTGGATCGCATCCACGCCTCGAAGGGATACAGATTTTCTGCGACAGCCATTGGGGGCTCGCGCAGGCGCTCGCCCGGTGTGTAATTGTCGATCAGGACCCAACAGTGAGGTCGTCAGAGCGTCCATCTTCTAGTCGCGACCACTGGGCGATGGGGCGTCCGCCTGGCCACACTGGTTGCCAAGTGGGCGAGCCACTGCTAGTCCGCGTGTAGGTGCACTGTTGTGGCCAGGCGGGGGGCGAGTCCTCCCACGGCTCCTGGCGTCCGTACACGGTGAGGTCCATGAGCGCGTAGCTGTAGTCCATCACCTCTGCGCCGCGGCGGCTCGTCCAGTAGGTCTCGAAGACGCGGTCGCCGTCCCGTAGGTAGCACATCAGGTGAAACAGGCCAACTTGGCGCCCGGCGAAGAGCGCGTCGAGGGAGGCCTGTGCTGAGTACCACGGCATGTCCCAGCCCATGAAGTCGCGGTAGCGGATGCTTTCGTCGTAGGGACCCTGACACAAGACCGCGTAGGTGATGTCGCGCGAATGAAGGTAGGACAGCTCCGCGACCTGGGTGGTGACCCACGTGCAGCCTTCGCACTGCTCGGGCGCAGGTCGACCGGGGTTCCACATGAAGTAGTAGGCGATGAGCTGTCGGCGCCCTTCGAACGCTTCGAGCATGGTGAGTGGCCCGTGGGGCCCGGCCAGTGCGAGGTTGGCGTCTACCTCGACCATGGGTAGACGCCGCCGGGCCGCGGCGATCGCGTCGCCTTCCCGGGTGTGCGCCTTCTCCCGATCCCGCAGCCTGTCCAGTTCGGCCTGGAAGGTGGCCCGGTCGACGGCCGCGGGCAGGCTCGGTGGGTTAATGACGCTGGCCGCCGCCGGCGTCGACGACGAGACTGAGCCCGCCGCGCAGCACCCGGAGGTCGACGACGTCGGCCCGCTGCGGTTTGCTGATGCATCGTTCATGACTGTCTCCTCTTATCAGTCGAGCGGTTCATGAACGACCACAACCCTAATCCTGACTCTTCATGAGGCTCGCGGCGTGTCGGGGCGCTAGACGAGCGAAAGTGCCTCTGGACTAGGAGAAACTCGGCCTGAAAAGTGCTACCCGACTTCTGCAGCATGTGGGCACACAGACAGCCGGAAACCATGTGTGACCTGTGGGACGGAGCTACCGGCCAGTACGGCGTGTGTCCACACCAGACCCCGGGTATCCCACCAGATCATGGGCCGGGCCATGATCTGGTGGCATTGTCGGCGCCGCCGGACCGGCGCCATCCGGAGGGGTGCGGCCGAAGGACGACCTCGCGTCCCCGCCCGTTGCCCCTCCCCCCGGAGGCGCATAATATATGCAATATGCAGAAGTTATGCGGAAGTTGCGATACGTGACGATCAGGGTCGTGCACTGGGGCACCGGTCCGACCGGGCGCCTCGGTCTTCGGGGCATCATCAACCATCCCGGCCTGGAACTGGTGGGCCTCTACGTCCACTCAGCGGACAAGGTCGGTCAGGACGCCGCCGCGCTGTGCGGCCTGCCGGGAACCACCGGCGTGACCGCCACCGATGACGCGGCCGCCCTCGCCGCGTCGGGCGCGGACTGTCTCGCCTACTTCGGCCCGGTGGCGCGTGACGGCGCCGGTATCGCCGACGTGGCGCCCTTCCTCTCGGCCGGTACGAACGTGGTGACCACGTCCTTCGCCGGGCTCACGCATCCGCCTACCGCCGAGCCTGCCCTGCGGGACCCGCTGGCCGCCGCCGCGACGACCGGCGGGGCGTCGTTCTTCGCGACCGGCATCGAGCCCGGCTTCGCCAGCGACATTCTGCCGATGGCCCTGCTGACGGCCTGCGATGAGATCAGGTCGATCAGGATCCAGGAGATCGCGGACTACTCCGACTACCCGGCCGCCGACACCATGCGGTACGCGTTCGGGTTCGGCGAGGCGACGGACTTCGGCTGCTTCCTGGCCGACCCGGCGATCCTCACCGGCGCCTGGCGGGGCGTGGTCGACGCGATCGCCGACGTGCTCCAGGTGCGGCTCGACGCGATCGAGACCGACTACGAACGCGCCGTGCTCGACCGCGACCTGGACACGGCGATAGGCACGTTGCCGGCCGGCAGCACGGCCGGGGTCCGGTTCGAGGTGCGCGGAATGCTCGACGGCCGGCCCCTCGTCGTCCTTGAGCACGTCAACCGCATGGCCGACGACGTCGCGCCGCAATGGCCGCACGGCACCGCCGGCGACACCCTCACCTACCGCGTGGAGATCATCGGCAGTCCCACCATGCGGTGCGAGCTCGTCTTCGACCCGCCGGAGTCCGACAACGGCCTGACCGCGACCGCGATGCGCGCCGTCAACGCGATCCCCACCGTCTGCGCGGCGGGACCCGGGCTGCTCGGCGCGGCGGACGTGTCGCTCGTCGCCGGCCGGAACATCGCGGGCCGGAACATCGCGACCCGCGCGCGATCTGGCCAGGTCAGCGGACAGACCTCCCGTTGAGGCGCCGCCGCGGCGTAGCGTCGCGGTGTGCATCGGCTTTCCTCGACTGTGGTCTGCGTCGTCGGGCCGGACCCGGCGGCCGCGCCGGACAAGATCACCCGCTCGGTCGTGGCCCCGCTGGCCAGCGCAACGAACGTGACCGTCGTGCTCCCTGACGACACGCTGCCGCCCGGCGCGCGGGCCGCGGCGGCCTGGCAGGAGTGCCGCGCCGTCGCCACGCCCTACGTGGTGCACGACGCGGACCCGCTCGCCGAGGTCGCCGCCGCCTGGGTCGCCCGCTACGACGAGGCCGGCCAGGTGGGCGACCTGGAGGTCGCCGTGAGCGCGGCCGTCGCCCGGTTCCGCCGCGGCGAGGTCGATATGCCCGACAGCCTGGTGCTGCTCGATCCGGACGGCTGGCCGCCGACCCGAAGGCACTGGTACCTCGGTGTGCTCGCCGCCGCCGCGCCGGCGCGGGTGGTACCGGTCCGTTCGGACGCCCGCGAGCTACGCCGTGCCCTCGTGGCCCTGCCCGCCGGCCGCTGGTGGCCGGAACCCGCGGAGCGCCTCCTCGACGGCATTGACCGCGTCGTCCCCGACCGCGTGGGACTGCCCGTCCGCACCTGACCTAGGCCGGTCTCGCCGGACACGTCAGATGCCGGGCGGGAGATAGCCCGGTATTGGGGCCGGCACGTGGTCATGACCGGGAAGGCCCGGATTGTCTCCGCGGCGCGGAGCCCAACCACGAGCCTGGCCCAATACGCGTCGAAGCGGCGATCTGGCTGGTCGGCTACCAGGGCGCGGCTCTCACGTCGGTCGCTGCCGCATTGTGAGAACTCCATGGCGTTGGTTTCTAGGGCTGGACGATCGCCCGCTTGCCGGTGCGGGACTCGATGTTGCGGGCCGCGGTGTCGAGCAGCTGGTGCGCTAGGTCCGACAGGGCCCGCGAGGCCGCGACCTCGTCGCCGATCGTCGGCACGTCGGCGTCGTGCGGGTGGCAACGGGCCAGGCCTACGGCACGTATCTCCTCGCCGGTCCCGAGCTTGCCCAGCTGTACCGCGTCGTTTCCGTGCAGCCGGGCCTCGGCCCGGGTCCTGCCCTCGTCCTCGATCAGCTGTACGTCCACGGTCCAGGTCTTGGTCTTCGTCACGGTCATCGCGCTCACCGCCTTCGTCGCTGCCACTTCACTGTTGCCTCCTCGGAGCCTTCCCCGTCCGCCGCCGGTTGACCAACCCCGGGCCACCCGCCGTCCGGCCGGCCCACTCGGCCGGCCCGCTCGGGCGGTCTCTCGGGCGGCCACCGCGGTCTCGGGAGACGGCCGCGATGAGTCGCGGCCCGCCGGGCAGTCAGTACGTCAGGCCGCCGCGACTGTCGGTGTCCCAGGGATCCGGAGGCCGATGCGTGGGCACGTGCGAGGAACTGGCGGGCGGGGCCCAGCCGGCGGGAACACCCCGGCCGGCGGCCACCGCCGCTCCCCCGGCGGACGAGCTCCGGTGGCGGTTCGACCCCGCCGCGGACCGGCGCGCCACCGGGGAACTCTGCAAGTCCCTCAGCGCGGCCCTGGTCGCCGCCCCGTGGGCGCGGACGGTGGTCTGCGACGTCACCGCCGTGCGCACCCCGACGCTGGCGACCGTCAGCGTCCTCGCGCGGCTGCGGCTCACCGCCCGCCGGCTGGGCCGCGGTTTCCAGCTGGACGGGGTCCAGCCGAGGCTGGCGCTCGTGCTGGAGCTGACGGGCCTGGCCGGCGTGCTGGACGCGGACGGCGCGCCAGCCGGGCCCGTCGCCGCCGGCTCAGCCCTCCAGGAAGGGCGGGAGGCCGAACAGCGGGAACAGCCGGTCGGTGTCCAGGAAGTGGTTGACCCCGACGATCTTTCCTTCTGAGAGCTCGAGCACGATCAGCGACCACGGGACGTAGCTGCCCTCGCCCATGCCGTCCGGCACTGGGGAGACCTCCGCCCCAGTGACCGCCGCGTGAACCGCCGCGTGCTGCTCGGCCTCGCCCGGCGGCAGCAGGTGGTACTGGCCGAAGGCGGGGCTCCCGTTCGCGACGGTCGGCACCAGCCGGGAGTCCCGACAGACGGAGCCCGTCCCGAGCATGAACTCGGCGATGTCGACCGGCCCGCGCAGCCAGAGCTCCAGCGGCGGCATGGTCATCGTCGCGTCCTCGTGCAGCAGCGCGGTGAGCGCGTCCATGTCATAGCTCTCGAACGCGGCGACATAGCGGGCCAGCAGCGAACGCTGCTCCTCGTCCGAGGGGCGCAGTTGGTCGGTCTCGGCGGCGGGCGAGGCCGCGAGGGTGGCGCGGGCTCGCTGCAGGGCGCTGTTGACCGAGGCGACGGTGGTGTCGAGCAGCTCCGCGGTCTCCGCCGCCGACCAGCCGAGCACCTCGCGCAGGATCAGCACGGCCCGCTGGCGCGGCGCGAGCCGCTGCAGCGCGACGACGAGCGCGAGCCGCACCGACTCGCGCGCGACGGCCAGCTCCGCCGGGTCGGCCGGGCCGCCGGCGCCAACCGCACCACCGGAGAACACCGCCGCGTCGGGCGCCGGCACGATCCAGGTCGCCTCGGGCAGCGGCGCGGGCAGCGCGTCCGCCGGGCCCGACGGACCGGTGAGGTCGATCGGCCGGGCCCGCCGTGCCCTGCCGGCGGCATGGTCCGAGCAGACGTTGGTCGCGATCCGGTACAGCCAGGTCCGCAGCGACGCGCGACCCTCGAACCGGTCCAGGCTGCGCCAGGCCCGGATCATCGTCTCCTGCACGGCGTCCTCCGCCTCGAACGGGGAGCCGAGCATTCGGTAGCAGTAGCCGGTGAGCTCGCCGCGGTGGCCGGCCATCCGCTCCTCGAGCTCCGCGCGGCTCCCCACCGGCGTGCCGGCCACGAGCGTGCCGACAGGCTCTGTGCCGGCAACCTGTGTGCCGGTAGGTCCAGAGGTGCCCTGCGTCATAGCCCGATGATGCACCCCGGGTCCGACAAAACCGTGGGGGGCGGTCACCGCCGGGCCGAACGGCCCGGTCCGCGGGCGCCCGTTCGCTTGCGCGCAGGCAACATGCCCGCAATGCCCCCGGCCTACGGTCCGGTGGTGACCGTCGTCGACTCCGCCGCCCCCGCCGCCCTCGTCGCCGCCGCCGCTGCCACCCAGCGCCCCGACCAGGGTGCGGCGCTCGACGCGGCGTTCCTCGCGGCGTCGGCGCGGTACTGGCACCCCGTGGCCCGGTCGTCGGACGTCGGCGCGGCCCCCGTGCACGCCGTGCTGCTCGGCGTCGAGCTGGTCCTGTGGCGCCGGCCCGCGTCCGGCCCGGCCGCCGCGTCCGGCGAGCCCGGCACGGCGAGCACGGCCGGCGCGGGCGCCGTGGCCGCGCTGGTGGACCAGTGCCCGCACCGGAGCGTGCCGCTGTCCGGCGGCGAGGTCGACGCCGACGGCCGGCTGCGCTGCCCCTACCACTCCTGGGGGTTCGACGGCGCCGGCCGGTGCGTCGACATCCCCCAGCAGCCCGGCCAGCGCATCCCGGACATCATCGCCGCCCAGCCGGTACGCGTCGCCGAGGCGGCCGGACTCGTCTGGGCCTGCCTCGTCGACGAGGAGGACGAGGCGCGGCCGCGGCCACGTTTCCCGGAGATCGAGGACCTGGGCTGGCCGCACTACGTCGGCACGGTCCAGGACTGGAACGGCCAGGCCGCCCGCCAGGTCGAGAACTTCTGCGACATCGGGCACTTTTCGGTCCTGCACACGGACACGTTCGGCAACGCGGAGGCGCTGGCGGTCGAGCCGTACGCGGTCCGGCGCACCGCGTGGACGATCGAGGCCGACTACCGCTACCCCAGCGTCAACCCGGTCGCCGAACCGGGCCCGGACGGTCGTCGCCCGGTGGGCGAGACGTTCTTCCAGTACCGCATCGAGCTGCCGTTCGCCGTCTGGCTCGGTGGCGCCAACGGCCCCGGCTCAGTGATGTTCTCGGTCAGCGCACCGACGTCCGCGACGACGCTGCGGCTGTTCTGGATGAGTGCGTTCGACCCGGCCGTCCACGGCGACGAGCCGGTCGACGGCATCGGCCTGCAGGCCGTCGAGGATCTGATCTGGGCACCCGACAAGGCGATTGTCGAGTCGCAGCGCCCGGCCCGGGTGTTCGCCGCGACCGAGGTCCACCGCGCCTTCGATGGTCTTGGTGTCGCCTACCGCGAGGCCCTGCGCGACCTCGGCTTCGCCGGCTGACCATCGTCGCTGTCACACGGCGACGGGCTCGCGACGCGCTCCCGCCGGTAGCCGGGCAGCGTCATCCGGCAGCCGGGTCGTTCTCCGAGCAGGGAATCGCACCTGACGGCGCACGGCCGCGTCGGCGGCCCGCGTCGGCCCGGGCAGATACTCCCGAACGCGATCTCAGCGCGACGGGTCCGGTCACTGAGGTCGCCGGCACGGTGTAAGGGGGTCTGTCTGGTCGACGAGGCGGTCGACACCCGGGCCAACATCCGCTACACAAGCGGCACGCTCAAGCACTTCTTCGACCAGGCGTACTACCCCTGCTTGGAAGCGAGCGTCGGTCGGCCGTACGCCCTGTACGTCCACGGCAACTCCGACACCACTGGCGCGGTCCGCGGCGTCGAGACGATCGCCACCGGCCTGAAGTGGAAGCGCCTGCGTGAGCCCGTCACGGTGATCGGCACGCTGGACGCCAAAGACCGGGAGGCTTGCTGGGAGCTGGGCGCCACCGCCGCCGCGGCCCTACCTGGACCTGGTTCATCGCGGCCCTGCGCGGTGATATGGAGCGGTAGATCGGTGGCGTGCGGGGTCGGACCGGAGATGGTGCCAAGAGCTACTCTTCATGGCCGGGGTTCGGCGTCGCGCTGCGACCAGATCTACTACCCGGTACTCGAGGCCGACGAGGACCGGAGCCCCGCGCGTGACCCTTTCGGGTAGCTTGCGGGGCCGATCCGCCGACGCGGGGCGCGGCGTTCGTGCCGCCCGGAATACTGGGGTCCATGGTCGGCGACGCGGCGGGTCCGTGGTGATGCGTGTGGCGCTCGTATCCGAGCACGGGAGCCCCCTGGTGTCGCCCGGCGCGCCCGAAGCCGGCGGTCAGAACATCCACGTCGCGGCCCTCGCCCGTGGGCTTGCCCGGCTCGGCGCCGAAGTCACCGTCTACACCCGTCGGACGGCGCCCGCACGGCCCGCGCGCGTTTCCCTCGGCGGCGGCGTTGTCGAGTTCGTCGACGCAGGGCCAGCGCGGCACGTCCCCCGCGACGAGCTCCTGCCGCACATGCGGGCCTTCGCCGCGGGGCTCGCCAGCCGGTGGCGCGCCAGGCCACCTGACGTGGTCCACGCGCATTTCTGGATGTCAGGGCTGGCCGCGTCGGCCGCCGCTCGGCCGCTCGCCATCCCGGTGGTACAGACGTTTCACGCGCTCGCGAACGTCAAGCAGCGGTTCCAGCCGAACAGCCCGGGCCTCGGCGAACGCGCCGACGCGGAGGCGCGGCTCGCCGGCGACGTGGCGGCCGTCGTCGCGACCAGCCGCGCCGAACTGCGCGAGCTGAGTGGCCTCGGCGCGCGGCCGAGGCTGACCCGGGTGATCCCGTGCGGCGTCGACACGGAGCTGTTCCGGCCGGGCAGGCCGGCGGAGCCGCGCCGCCGGCCACGTCTGCTGACGGTTTCGCGGCTCGTGGAGCGCAAGGGCGTCGGCGACGCGGTGCGCGCGCTCGCGCTGGTTCCGGACGCCGAACTGGTCGTGGCGGGCGGCGAGTCGGACAGGGATCCCGGCATTGCCGTGCTGCGCGCGCTCGCCGACCGACTCGGCGTCGCGGACCGTGTCGACTTCCGGGGACCCGTGCGCCACCGCGACGTGGCGCCGCTCATGCGGTCGGCCGACGTGTTCGTCGCCGTTCCCTGGTATGAGCCGTTTGGCATCGCGCCGCTGGAGGCGATGGCCTGCGGGGTGCCCGTCGTCGTGTCGGCGGTCGGCGGCCTGGTGGAGACGGTCGCGCACGGCAGGTGCGGCCTCCTGGTCACGCCGCGCGACCCGGCGGGCCTTGCGGGCACCGTCGTCCGGCTCCTCGGCGACGAGAGGCTGCGGCGCGACCTCGCCGAGGCCGGCCGGGCCAGGGCCGTCAGGCACTACCGTTGGGACCAGATCGCGGACCGCACGGCGGCTGTCTACCAGCGGGTCGTGACCCAGGCCGGCGCCGTCGCCGGCGTTCCCGACTCCGCGGCGGACCGGTGAAGATCGCCCTGGTCGCTCCGGTCGAGGAGGCGGTGCCGCCGGCCGCCTATGGCGGCGTCGAACAGGTCGTCCATCTCCTGGACGAGGACCTGACCCGGCGTGGCCACGACGTGGTGCTGCTCGCCAGCGGCGGGTCGCGCGCGGCGGGGCGCCTCGTGGAACTGGTCTCCGCTCCGCTCGGGGCTCCCCACCAGGACCGGGACAGCGCCTCCTACGGAGCGGCGAAGACGACCGCCGCGCGGGCGGCGGCAGCGGCCATCGCGGACGAGCGACCCGACGCGGTGTTGTGCCACACCTGGCGCTACCTTGACCACGCGGCCCCGGGAATCCCGACGTTGACCACCATCCACTACCCCGTCGACACGCCGCTGTATCGGGATATCTTCGCGAGCTACCCGGCGGCGCGTTACATCTCGGTCAGTCGGTCGCAGCAGCGCTTGGCGCCCCGGCTGCGTTTCGTCGGCAACGTGTACAACGGCGTGGACGTCGACGCTCTGCCGTTCAGCGGCTCGGCTGGCCAGTACCTGGTGTTCCTGGGCCGATTCTCGCCCGACAAGGGCGTCGACATCGCCATCCGCGCGGCCCAGCGGGTGGGTATCCCGCTGCGCATCGGAGCGAAACTCGACAAGGGCAACCGCGACTGGTTCGCGGCCGTTGTCGAGCCGCTGGTCCGGCGCGGCGGGGTCGAGCTCGTGGGGGAGGTGAGCGCGGCGGACAAGGGAGAGTTCCTGAGCGGGGCACTCGCGCTCGTCCACCCGTCGCGCTGGAACGAGCCCTTCGGGCTCGCGGCCGTCGAGGCGATGGCCTGCGGGACACCCGTGGTGGCGCTGCGTAGGGGAGCCGCGGAGGAGGTCGTCGCCGACGGGGTGACCGGCTTCGTCGTCGACGACGAGAAGGACATCGACGCGGCGCTGCTGGACGTGGCAGGCCTCGACCGAGCCACGTGCAGGGAGTATGCGCGCGAGCGTTTCAGCCAGGAGCGCATGGGCGCCGGCTACGAGTCGTTGCTACGGGCGGAGGCGCCGGATGCAGGTTGACTTCCTGTGGCAGCAGGGCGTCGTCTTTCTGATCGGTCTGGCCTTCAGCCGCGGAATCTGGCTGGTCCGGACCAGGATCCTGCACCGGAGGGCCCGCCGGTTCTTCGGCGTCGACGTCTCCGCTCGCGGCGCCAGCGTCGTCCTCCAGGTGCTGCACCCCCTGGGCAGGTCGAACTTCGACGCCACGACCGAGCAGACGACCGCGCTCAAGGTTCTTCCGGACGGGCGCCAGGCCAGGCTCCCGATCTATGGGAACGTCCTGCATCTCGACGACTACCAGGCCTCCCAGGAGGTTGTAGAGCTGCTGCGGGAGCATCGCCTACCGTCGAGCCGGCTGGTTGCGGACAGCGACGTGCTCGGCCAGTGGGCCGCCAACCCGAGCGCCGTGTGCATCGGCTCGCCGTTCGTCAACGCGGCGTTGGCTGAGGCGATCAACGCGACCGCCGGACCGGACGGGCCGTACATCACCGGGGACCGGCCGGCCCTCACCCTGGACACCTACCGAGTCGCGGTCAGGCTCCCGGACGAGCTGATTCTCGGCGTGACCGTCGAGCGCGCCATCGGCGTGATCGCGCGGCTGCCCAACCCGGCGTGCCCGCAGGGCTGGGTCATCGGTATTTTCGGCTGCCGGGCCGAGGCGACCTATGCCGCCGCGCGCTATCTCCACCGGGAGTTCGACGACGTGCTCAGGTGGATCGACCGCGACTCGCCCGCTGTTGTGCTCCTTGCCGTCGAGGGCGCGACCTTCGGTATTGTCCGGCCGATGTACGCCGCCACTGTCAGCGAGGTCCTGTTCCAGCGGTCTGAGCTCGTCGCGTATTACCGTCGCCATGAATTCTGACCCGAGCCGCGACACCTCTGGGCGAGAATGGTGGCGGGACGCGGTCGTCTACAACATTTATCCCCGTTCGTGGCGCGACACGAACGGGGACGGCCATGGTGACCTGTCCGGCGTCGTCGAGCGGCTCGACCATCTCGCCTGGCTCGGCGTCGACGCCATCTGGCTCAATCCGATCATGCCGTCGCCGAACCGCGACTGGGGCTATGACATCGCGGACTACACGGCCGTGCACCCGGACCTCGGGACCCTGGCCGACCTGGATCTGCTCGTCGAGGCCGCTGGCCAGCGGAGAATCCGCCTGGTCCTCGACCTGGTTCCGAGCCACACCAGCGACGAGCACCCGTGGTTCCGGGCCGCGCGGTCCGACCGCGGCTCCCCGTTCCGGGAATACTACGTGTGGCGGACGCCGGGCACCGATGGAGCGCCGCCCAACAACTGGCTCGGCTACTTCGGCCAGCCCGCCTGGACCCTCGACGAGCGGACCGGCGAATACTATCTTCACACCTTCCTGCCGCAGCAGCCGAAACTGAACTGGTGGTCGTCGCGGGTCGCCGAGGAGTTCGAGCGCATCCTGCGGTTCTGGTTCGACCGCGGCATCAGCGGAATGCGGATCGACGCCCTCCAGACCCTGGTACACGACCGGACGCTGAGGCCGAATCCAGCGGCCGGCGACCGCGACACGCCCCTGGAACGGCGGCTCGGCCAGCGGTTCCTGCGCAGCGGAGCCCAGCCGGAGACACACGGCTTCATCCGCGGCTGGCGGCGGATCGCCGACTCCTACACGCCGCCGAGACTCCTGTTCGGCGAGACCTGGGTACCGTCGGTCGACGACCTCGCCCCGTACTACGGTGACGGTTCCGACGAACTGGGGCTGGCCTGGAACCTGCCCTTCCTGGGCTGCGACTTCACCGCGCGGTCACTACGCGCCGTGGTCGAGCGGACCGTGGCGGCGCTGCCCCCGTCGGCGTGGCCCGCGTGGGCGATGTCGACCCACGACGGCGAAGGCCGCGCGGCGACGCGCTGGTGTCACGGGGATCCGGCCGCCGCGCGCTGCGCGCTGTTGCTGCTGCTGACCCTGCGGGGGACACCGATCCTTTACTACGGCGACGAGATCGGAATGACCGACGCCGTGGACACCCCGGGCTCCGGCCGCAGGGACACGGCCGAGACCGCGGCACCACGCGACCGGAGCCGCACACCGATGCAGTGGGCGCCGGGGCCGGGCGCCGGGTTCACGTCGTCGCCCCGGCCGTGGCTGCCCGTGCCGGGGGCCGACGCGCCGACCGTCGTCGAGCAGCGCGCCGCCCCCGGCTCGGTGCTGTCGTTCTGCAGAGACCTGATTACGATCAGGCGCCGTCACCACGAGTTGGTGTCCGGCGCGATGCGCTTCGTCCCCGCGCCCGAGGGTGTCCTTGCGTGGGAACGTGGCGACGGCGACTTCCTCGCTGTCGTCAACCTGGGGCCGGCACCTGCTGTTGTCACCCGGGACACGGCCGACGGCGAGGTGCTCATCGGCACGGACCGCCACCGCGACCACCAGACCCTTACCGACCAGGTCAGCCTCGCCCCCTACGAGGGCCTCCTGATCCGCCTCACCCGCCGCCCGGCGGCTGATAGCGATCGTTCCCGCGAGTCTGGCCGAGCTTCGTGAGCCTGGAGGTGGTGGGCCTGGCGGCCGGCGGGTGCGCGGTGCCCGTGCCGCGGGACGCAGCGGCCGGCACGACATCTCGGAGCGGAGGGAGGAGATCCTCGCCAGCGAGGTGGCGCCGTAGCCTCATCGTCAGGCATTTGCTGCCAACGCAACAGCAGTGCCGGCCGTGCGGACCGTCCCAGCAGAGCTGATCTCGGCCGAATCCATACCCGGTGGCTCGATCCGCTCTGCCGCGAGGTCGGGCCGCGCGCGTTGGCTCCGTCTGCGAAGATCGGGGCGTAGACGAGACACGGGCAGGCCAGGTGACGCGCGAGGCTGTCGCCGTGCTGCGTCAGGCAGGCGCCCAGTTCGCCTATCTGCACGGCAGTCGCGCCGTTGGGTGTCAGCGGGCGGAATCGGACATCGACCTTGCCGCCTACTTCGGCGTGCGGCGGCCTCCAAACTCCTTCGACCTACTTCTGCCACCCGGCGTGGACATCCTCGTCCTTGACAACGCACCGCTCGAGCTCACGGGCAGGGTCGCGGCCGGTGGGCGGCTGCTCTTCGAGGACGACCGGGCCGCGCGGGTGCGCTGGGAGGCGATGACTAGAAAGATCTACTTCGACGAACTTCCGCGGATCACTCGGGCGCACCGGGAGTTCGCCGCGGCTCTTCTGGGCCGGAGCGTAGCCGGTGGTCGATGAAGCACGGGTGCCACGCCTGCTCCGCGCGATCACCGACGACCTGTCCGTGCTCCGCTCCGAGTCGACGCCGCCGACGAGCGCCGCGCGGACCCGATCTGGCTGCGCGGGTGAAGTACACCTTCGTGACAGCGATCGAGGCCTGTGTCGACGTCGCGCAGCACATCTGTGCGACGCAGTGTTGGGGACCGCCGGCGGACAATGGCGACGCGGTCCGTCTCCTTGGCGAACGTGGAGGGCTGACCTCGACACTCGCGCTGTCGCTCCGCAAGGCGGTCGGCTTCAGGAACGCGCCCGGCCCGGGTGTTCGCCGCGACCGAGGTCCACCGCGCCTTCGATGGTCTTGGTGTCGCCTACCGCGAGGCCCTGCGCGACCTCGGCTTCGCCGGCTGACCATCGTCGCTGTCACACGGCGACGGGCTCGCGACGCGCTCCCGCCGGTAGCCGGGCAGCGTCATCCGGCAGCCGGGTCGTTCTCCGAGCAGGGAATCGCACCTGACGGCGCACGGCCGCGTCGGCGGCCCGCGTCGGCCCGGGCAGATACTCCCGAACGCGATCTCAGCGCGACGGGTCCGGTCACTGAGGTCGCCGGCACGGTGTAAGGGGCGACCTTGGAGAGCTGGTTGAACGCCTCGCCGATAATCTCGAACTCGCGCTCGACGGCGGCGCGGAGCATCGCGTTCGCCCGATAGTCGACGAAGGTCTGGCCGTGGGCGAAGCCTCTGGCGAGTTCGGCCGCGTTCGCGGCGTCCCAGAGATACTTGCGCGGGTCAGGCGGCATACAGCGGCTGCCTGGTGCGCATGACCTGGTCGCGGAAGTAGGGGTTGCGGATGCTGGTCACGCTGACGACGTCAACGGCGCGGCCCAGCAGGCGCTCGAGTCCCTCCTTGAGGGCGAAGTAGGTGGCGTAGTAGTCGAATCCGGCGCGGTCCGCGTCGAACTCGACGAGGACGTCGACGTCGCTGCTGTCCAGGTCGAAGGCTTCGCCGGTCGCGGAGCCGAAGAGGTCGAGGCGGCGGATGCCGAGCCGACGGCAGAGTCCTTGGATCTCCGCCCGCCTGGCCTCGATCAACGGATGCATGCTCACCTCCTCTGGGAAGATTGTGCCCGACCCCGCGGCCCGTGCGCCTGAGCGGGATCGGACCACTCGGTGGCCGATCGGCTGGGCTGAAGGGGGAGACGCCTGTGCGATCCGCTGTCGATGGTCGGCGAGGCCGACGCCGCTGCCTGCCAAGCTTGTTGGGACCTCGGCGCCACCGCTGCCGCATCGCTGATGGCCGATTGGTGACCAGCGACATCCGGCCGGCGGAGCGGGATCAGGCGTTTTCGGGTTGCTGCGGCTTGGCGGGCTCGATGAGGAGGGCCAAACCGTCGAGAACGCGGGCCAGGCCGAAGCGATACTGCGCGCGCTGCCGCGAGCCTCGCCAGCGGCGGTGCCGACCCGGCTCGCCGGCGGATAGCGCTCGCTGTCGAGCACCTGGGCGAGCGGCGGGCGGGGCGTAGCTGGTGCCCGGGCGGTGCATCGCTACGTCGAGCGGTTCGCCAGCGTGCCGCGAGAAGCTGACTGACGCGGGTGCCTGCGCTGCTACCGGCCCGCGCTGGTCAGACCGTCAGAGGATCAAGTGCCGAGATTCCATGCTGCCGCGAGCCACTCCAGGTTCTCCTGGTCCCTGGCCCGTGCCTCGGCCTCGTCGGTGAACAGCGCGTCGGTCTTGCGGAGAACGAGGGTGTAGGGGCGGCCCTGCCTCCTCGTGACGTGGCTGACGGGTAGTTCGGCGGCGTCGATGCGGGAGTGGAGGTGCTGCCTGCGTTTCTCTGCGAGCGGCCACTCGAACGTGCGCCGGTCCGGGTCTGCCAGGAATGCCCGAAGGGTGCCGCACAGGTCGCAGGAGCAGCCGCCCCCGGGTGGTTCCATCGACCAGTCACCGGACGCGCGTGGCGGTTGAGCCAGCCGGGCACGCAGCCGTGCCGCGCAGTCGGCGGCCAGGTCGGTGAAGCCGGCCTCGCCGTGTGCGCCGTCGTGGGGCAGCTCCGCCGCGGCGCGCAGCGCCGGCATCTCCAGCCCGGTGACGGCATCGCCTTTCTGCCGGAGATGGCCGGCCACCGCGTCCCGAGTGCCCATATCCGTCATCGCGGCGGCGGCTGTCAGTACGGAGGCGAGCGGTCTGGCCAGGGCGGCGAGTGCCTTGTCGCGGCAGCCGGGGGACGACGACGCGAGCGTTGTGTCGATGTCCTTGGCGGCCCACTTCCATACCAAGTCGAGGAGCTGCCGTGCCGCCGCGGCGCCGGCCTGTGCGCGGCGTGCAGCCCCGCGCACAGACCAGGGAGCTCGTCCGCCACCCACCGCTGCCGTTCCGGTCCGCCGGCGTATGCCCACCCCGGCTGCGCCGCGAACCAAGTCCGCAGCAGCCCGGCGGTCCACAGCTGGCCGTAACCGCTGACGAGCCTTCCGAATGCGTCGATGTCGCCAGTGGTCAGGCTTTCCGCGCGGAACGGGGCCAGCAGCATCGTGGCTGTCGCCGGGTCCGCCACGACGCTTGCCGCCCGCAGCGCCTTACCGAAGAGTCCGGAGATCCTCTCCTTGTCGTCCGGCGTCCGGGCGCCCAGCGAGCTGTCCCAGAACGGCTGGAGCGTCGCTGCGGCGGCCCGGGCGCCTGAGAGATCACCGGAGACCGCCATCACGGCGAGTTCGTCGAGAGCCCAAGACGGCGAGGTTTCGGCGCGGTTCGCGAAGGCCTGCTCCCGGGGCCAGACGACGACCGCGGCCCGGTGGTACCAGCGGTCCAGCGTGTTTCCCCAGTTGCCCATGTAGCCCTCGTACTCCGACGAGTAGGGCTCGAAGTCGTTGGTCTCGATGGACGCGCATACCTCGTCGCTCCCCACAAAGAGCGAGGTCTTCTCCAGTCGGGTACCGTCCGGGCCGGTCCAGTGCGTGAGGGCTACCTCGGAGTCGATCAGCTCCTGGATCTCGTAGTCGCCCGGGCCGCCCGAGTCCTCGACCTCGTCATCATCGGAATCGCCATCCCAGTACCAGCCTCGGTACTCGTAGTCGTCGTCGGCCTCGTAGGCGCTGTGCGTCGTCTTGATGTCGGCGAGCGCGAGGAAGGCTTCGCACCCTGCCCGGTCGGCCGCGGCCCGCAGCAGGGACCCGCGTGCGGCATCGGCCCCCTTCAGCCCGCTCCAGCCCAGCGCACGGGGGGTGTACTCGTGGTCGAGGAGGTAGACGAGCCGGCTTGGCGAGGTGGCCGCGCGCGGGCCGTAGCGGCTGGACATGGGCGTGCCGAAATGCTCGCCAAGGAAAGCGGCCAGCTCGGCGACTGCTCCCTCGTCGCCCTCCGGCAAGGCGGTATCACCGCCAAGCAGGAGGTTGAAGGTGAGCGCGATCCGGTACCCCGACCGCACCTCGAGGACCTCGTGCCGGCAGTCGGCGTAGAAGGCGACCAGTGACAGCGCCGTCTTCGAGCCCCGGTAGATCTTCTTCTCCTCGAGATGGCGCACCACCAGCTCGCCGCCGGTGTAACTGGACGGCAGCGTCACCACCAGGGTGCCGATCATCGAGTCGTCCTTCTCGCTGTCCTGATGGGCGCGGAAGAACTGGCCCGGCTCATACACGAGAAGGGAATGAAGGTCGGCCGTCAGCTCGGCGGCGATCGGCAGGCCCAGCTCGTCTTTCGCCGTTGTCAGGATGGCGTTCAGCGCGTCGTCGTCCCACCTCGCGCGAACAAGGTCCTTCGGGATCTCCCAGGTGTCCCGGACGCCGCGGTCGGTCAGCGTCTCCTCGCCGCGGCCGAAACGGGCAGGGTGACCGAGGCGGAGCAGCTCGCGGGCCTGCGCGGGCCGCACCGGGAACGCGACGGGGCCGACGCCCTCGACCTCAAGACTCAGGTCATCCGTCCTCGCCGTCAGCGCCGCGCCGAACGCGGGCTCTGCGTCACCGCGCAACGTCCTGGCCAACCGGTCACGCGCTGGTGTCGCCGTCACCGTCAGCATCCTCCTGCACACCTGGGAATGCGGATCCTGCGTCCGAACTCTAGAGATCCGAACTCGTTCGACGAGAATCGGGTGCATGGCCTCGCGTGGGGCGCGGTTGACGCGCCCCTACGCTGACGGGGCGGCGCGGTCCGGGGCGTCGAGACCACCGCAAGGGGCTTGAAGCGGAAGCAGGTCCTGCCTCCCGTTCTCGTCACGGGGCCGGTGGACCAGGCCTCCCGTGCAGCCTGCTGGGAGCTGGGAGCCACGGTGGCGGCAAGCCTCTGATGGGTCATGCACCCTTGTTGATGTTTCTTCTGCGCCATCGGGCATTTTTCGGTCCTGCACACCGACACGTTCGGCAATGGCGAGGCGCTCGCCGTCGAGCCGTACCCGGTGCGCCGCACGGCCTGGACGGTGGAGGCGGACTATCGCTACCCGAGCGTGAACCCCGTCGCCGAGCCGGGCCCGGACGGGCGCCGCCCCGTCGGCGAGACGCTCTTCCAGTACCGGATCGAGCTGCCGTTCGCGGTCTGGCTCGGCGACGCGAGCGGCCCGCGCACCGTGCTGTTCTCCGTGCGCGCACCGACGTCGGCCACGACGCTGCGGCTGTACTGGATGGCCGCCTTCGACCCGGCCGTCTACGGCGACGGCCCGGTCGACGGACTGGGCCTACAGGCCGTCGAAGACAGAATCTGGGCACCCGACAAGAAGATCGTCGAATCCCAGCAACCCGCCAGGGTCTTCGCCGCCACCGAGGTCCACCGCCCCTTCGACGCCCTCGGCGTCGCCTACCGCAAGGCCCTGCACGTCCTCGGCTTCGCCGGCTGACCATCGCCCCTGCCCTGCGGCGACACACTCGCGGCGCGGCGGCACCCGTCCCGCCGTTGGTTATGTGAGCGGCCCCGCCATGCATATCGAGACCGGCAAGGGCTCTCCGACCCCGACGCTGCAAAGATGGACGACTCTGGAACCAGGGTCCGCCCGTCGGCCTCAGCGAGGTGACGTGGCGCGTCCGAGGACTCGTTCCGGAAGGGAGCCGCCGGCGGTCCAGACATCCCGGTCCTCGTAGGGCCAGGCGTAGACCGGGCTGCCGTCGCGGACGAGGTCGCGCAGGCCGGGGAGGTCGAGTTCCAGCGCCGACCACTCGTACAGGCGCTGCAGGCGTGGTTGGATCACACCGTAGTCGAGCATCCGGCCGAGCCGGTGCTCGTCGAGGACATAGGTCATCAGGTCGTCGTCCAGCGGGTACCGGCTGGGCAGCACACGCCCCAGCGACAGGAACGCCCCCACGCCCCGAGCCGTGGGTCACCGACGAGGCGACCCAGGATGGCGAACCGGCCGAGGGACAACCGGGGCGCCGCGACCAGCGCATGCGTGTACAGAACCCGCAGCAGGGTGACGTTCAAGAAGAATCGCTCGGGTCTGGACTCCACCACCGCGAGATCACGGTGGTCCAGGTAGGCGGCGGCGATGCTCGCGTTGTGGGCTCGGTACCAGTTCTGGGCCGTCGGTGCCGCGACGAACTCCAGCCACACCTTGACCGCCGGTGACGACAGTTCGCCCGTCATCCCGCCGGAGCGCGCCACGGCCTCGCAGCCGTCTCGGAGCAACCGGTCGTTCACGGCTCGCCACCAGCGGCTTCCCGGAGCATCCGCCTCCGGCGGGTTCAGCACGCCGCGCTCGACCTGCCACCGCATGAACGACACGGCGGCCCGCCGGAAGGGGAGATGACGGGGAGCTCGACCGAACGGCCCGAGGTAAGTACGCGCCAAGAGCGCCAACCGGTCCCCGGGGCAGTCGCGTACCGCCGCGACCTGTGCCGCCGCCCAGTGCGGGGCATCCCCGTCCGTCAAGGCGCCTCCCGAACCTGGCC
>NZ_JASNFO010000124.1:0-35924 GCF_032027725.1 Pseudofrankia coriaricola
GTCCGCTCCTTGAGAACTCAACAGCGTGCCATAGAAGTCAGTGCCATATTTTGACCCCGTTCCGCGGGTGGTGCTGGTGTCGGGCCTGGATGGTCTGGTGCTGGTGTTGTCTGTGGGGGTTTGTAAGGTTCCTTTGGCATTTGATGGACGATCTACGGATCTGTGTCCATATTTTGTCGGGGTTTCTCCCATCGAGGGAGTTTTAGAGCATCGATGGAGAGTTTGATCCTGGCTCAGGACGAACGCTGGCGGCGTGCTTAACACATGCAAGTCGAGCGGACCTTCGGGTCAGCGGCGAACGGGTGAGTAACACGTGGGCAACCTGCCCCAGGCTCTGGAATAACTCCGGGAAACCGGGGCTAATGCCGGATATTCACACCTTCGGGCATCTGGTGGTGTGGAAAGATTTATTGGCTTGGGATGGGCCCGCGGCCTATCAGCTTGTTGGTGGGGTAGTGGCCCACCAAGGCGACGACGGGTAGCCGGCCTGAGAGGGCGATCGGCCACACTGGGACTGAGACACGGCCCAGACTCCTACGGGAGGCAGCAGTGGGGAATATTGCGCAATGGGCGAAAGCCTGACGCAGCGACGCCGCGTGAGGGATGACGGCCTTCGGGTTGTAAACCTCTTTCAGCAGGGACGAAGCGCAAGTGACGGTACCTGCAGAAGAAGCACCGGCCAACTACGTGCCAGCAGCCGCGGTAATACGTAGGGTGCAAGCGTTGTCCGGAATTATTGGGCGTAAAGAGCTCGTAGGCGGCCTGTCGCGTCGGCTGTGAAAACCCGGGGCTCAACCCCGGGCCTGCAGTCGATACGGGCAGGCTAGAGTCCGGTAGGGGAGACTGGAATTCCTGGTGTAGCGGTGAAATGCGCAGATATCAGGAGGAACACCGGTGGCGAAGGCGGGTCTCTGGGCCGGAACTGACGCTAAGGAGCGAAAGCGTGGGGAGCGAACAGGATTAGATACCCTGGTAGTCCACGCCGTAAACGTTGGGCGCTAGGTGTGGGGGACCTTCCACGGCCTCCGTGCCGCAGCTAACGCATTAAGCGCCCCGCCTGGGGAGTACGGCCGCAAGGCTAAAACTCAAAGGAATTGACGGGGGCCCGCACAAGCGGCGGAGCATGTGGCTTAATTCGATGCAACGCGAAGAACCTTACCAGGGCTTGACATGCGGGGAAATCCATCAGAGATGGTGGGTCCTTAGGGGTCCCGTACAGGTGGTGCATGGCTGTCGTCAGCTCGTGTCGTGAGATGTTGGGTTAAGTCCCGCAACGAGCGCAACCCTTGTCCTATGTTGCCAGCGAGTTATGTCGGGGACTCATAGGAGACTGCCGGGGTCAACTCGGAGGAAGGTGGGGACGACGTCAAGTCATCATGCCCCTTACGTCCTGGGCTGCACACATGCTACAATGGCCGGTACAATGGGCTGCGATACCGCGAGGTGGAGCGAATCCCAAAAAGCCGGTCTCAGTTCGGATCGGGGTCTGCAACTCGACCCCGTGAAGTCGGAGTCGCTAGTAATCGCAGATCAGCATTGCTGCGGTGAATACGTTCCCGGGCCTTGTACACACCGCCCGTCACGTCATGAAAGTCGGTAACACCCGAAGCCGGTGGCCTAACCCTTGTGGAGGGAGCCGTCGAAGGTGGGACCGGCGATTAGGACGAAGTCGTAACAAGGTAGCCGTACCGGAAGGTGCGGCTGGATCACCTCCTTTCTAAGGAGCATCCCGTGGTTTGTCCGCGGGGCCGGTTCCTGGCTGTGCATGCCGGGCTGGTTAGCTCAGTGGCGTGGAATGCTGACTTCAGAGGCCGTCCTGCGGCCAGGTGGTGGCTAGTACTCCCTGTCCTTCGGGGTGGGGGTGGAACGTGCCGGCTGGTGGGGAGGCGGTTTCGTGTGGTGCGCTGTTGGGTCCTGAGGGAGCGGAAATCGTTTCTTCGGTGGCCATCGACCCCCGGGTCCTTCCTCTTGTGGGGGGGGTTCGGGGGTTGGCTGCGGTACGGACCAGTCCTTCCAGACATCGGCCCCGGGTGGGGTGGCGGTCTGGGTGTGGGGTTGGGGTCGTCCGTTCTTTGAGAACTGCACAGTGGACGCGAGCATCTTTGTGGCCAAGTTATTAAGGGCGCACGGTGGATGCCTTGGCACCAGGAGCCGATGAAGGACGTGGGAGGCTGCGATATGCCTCGGGGAGCTGTCAACCGAGCTGTGATCCGAGGATTTCCGAATGGGGGAACCCGGCAGGATGCTAAGTCCTGTCACCCGCACCTGAACTCATAGGGTGTGTGGAGGGAACGCGGGGAAGTGAAACATCTCATTACCCGCAGGAAGAGAAAACAACCGTGATTCCGTGAGTAGTGGTGAGCGAAAACGGATCTAGGCTAAACCTGTTTCGTGTGATAGCCGGCAGGCGTTGCGGAACAGGGGTCGTGGGACGGCTCGGATGGTTCTGCCGAACTGTCAGGGAGTTATAAAGCGTCGTGTTAGTCGAAGACCATGCGAATGGGTCGCCGTAGCGGGTAACAGCCCCGTAGACGAAAACATGGCGCCTCCCGAGTTGTATCCCAAGTAGCACGGAGCCCGTGAAATTCCGTGTGAATCTGGCGGGACCACCCGCTAAGCCTAAATACTCCCTGGTGACCGATAGCGGACTAGTACCGTGAGGGAAAGGTGAAAAGTACCCCGGGAGGGGAGTGAAATAGTACCTGAAACCGTGTGCCTACAATCCGTCGGAGCTGGGCTTCGGTCTGGTGACGGCGTGCCTTTTGAAGAATGAGCCTGCGAGTTTGCGGTGTGTGGCGAGGTTAACCCGTGTGGGGTAGCCGTAGCGAAAGCGAGTCCTAACAGGGCGTTTCAGTCGCATGTCTAAGACCCGAAGCCGGGTGATCTACCCATGGCCAGGTTGAAGCGCGGGTAAGACCGTGTGGAGGACCGAACCCACCAGTGTTGAAAAACTGGGGGATGAGCTGTGGGTAGGGGTGAAAGGCCAATCAAACCCGGTGATAGCTGGTTCTCCCCGAAATGCATTTAGGTGCAGCGTCGTGTGTTTCTTGCCGGAGGTAGAGCACTGGATGGGCTAGGGGGCCTACAAGCTTACTGAACTCAGCCAAACTCCGAATGCCGGTAAGTGAAGCGCGGCAGTGAGACTGCGGGCGATAAGGTTCGTAGTCGAGAGGGAAACAGCCCAGATCGCCAGCTAAGGCCCCTAAGCGTACGCTAAGTGGAAAAGGATGTGGAGTCGCACAGACAACCAGGAGGTTGGCTTAGAAGCAGCCATCCTTGAAAGAGTGCGTAATAGCTCACTGGTCAAGTGATTCCGCGCCGATAATGTAGCGGGGCTCAAGCGTACCGCCGAAGCTGCGGCACTCACATGTTTGCCTAACTGTCTCCTTTGGGGGTGGTTCAGGTGTGTGGGTGGGTAGGGGAGCGTCGTGTGGCGTGTGAAGCGGCGGGGTGACCCAGCCGTGGATGCCACGCGAGTGAGAATGCAGGCATGAGTAGCGAATGACGGGTGAGAATCCCGTCCGCCGGATGACCAAGGGTTCCTGGGGCAGGTTCGTCCGCCCAGGGTGAGTCGGGGCCTAAGGCGAGGCCGACAGGCGTAGTCGATGGATAACGGGTTGATATTCCCGTACCGGCGCTGGTGCGCCAGTACCGAACCCTGCTGTACTAACCTTCTGTCGTGGTGGCCTTCGGGTTGCCTCGGTGGTGGGGATCTTGGTGGGTAGTAGGTAAGCGATGGGGTGACGCAGGAGGGTAGTCCATCCCGGGCGGTGGTTGTCCCGGGGTAAGCGTGTAGGACGTCAGGTAGGCAAATCCGCCTGGCATGTGTCTGAGACGTGATGCCGAGCCGATTGTGGCGAAGTGGATGATCCCATGCTGTCGAGAAAAGCCTCTAGCGAGTGCCAGGGCCGCCCGTACCCGAAACCGACACAGGTGGTCAGGTAGAGAATACCGAGGCGATCGAGTGAACTGTGGTTAAGGAACTCGGCAAAATGCCCCCGTAACTTCGGGAGAAGGGGGGCCACTACCGGTGATGACACATGCTGTCTGAGCTGGTGGGGGCCGCAGAGACCAGGGGAAAGCGACTGTTTACTAAAAACACAGCTCCGTGCGAAGCCGTAAGGCGATGTATACGGAGTGACGCCTGCCCGGTGCTGGAACGTTAAGGGGACGGGTTAGCTCTTCGGGGCGAGGCTCAGAACTTAAGCGCCAGTAAACGGCGGTGGTAACTATAACCATCCTAAGGTAGCGAAATTCCTTGTCGGGTAAGTTCCGACCTGCACGAATGGCGTAACGACTTTCCTGCTGTCTCGACCACAGACTCGGCGAAATTGCACTACGAGTAAAGATGCTCGTTACGCGCGGCAGGACGGAAAGACCCCGGGACCTTTACTGCAGCTTGATATTGGTGTTCGGTCCGGCTTGTGTAGGATAGGTGGGAGACTGTGAACCTGAGACGCCAGTTTCAGGGGAGTCACTGTTGAAATACCACTCTGGTCGTGCTGGATGTCTAACCTGGGTCCGTGATCCGGATCAGGGACAGTGTCAGGTGGGTAGTTTAACTGGGGCGGTTGCCTCCTAAAGAGTAACGGAGGCGCCCAAAGGTTCCCTCAGCCTGGTTGGCAATCAGGTGTCGAGTGCAAGTGCACAAGGGAGCTTGACTGTGAGACCGACGGGTCGAGCAGGTGCGAAAGCAGGGACTAGTGATCCGGCGGTGGCTTGTGGAAGCGCCGTCGCTCAACGGATAAAAGGTACCCCGGGGATAACAGGCTGATCTTGCCCAAGAGTCCATATCGACGGCAAGGTTTGGCACCTCGATGTCGGCTCGTCGCATCCTGGGGCTGGAGTAGGTCCCAAGGGTTGGGCTGTTCGCCCATTAAAGCGGTACGCGAGCTGGGTTTAGAACGTCGTGAGACAGTTCGGTCCCTATCCGCCGCGCGCGTAGGAGTCTTGAGAAGGGCTGTCCCTAGTACGAGAGGACCGGGACGGACGAACCTCTGGTGTGCCAGTTGTCCCGCCAGGGGCATGGCTGGTTGGCTACGTTCGGAAGGGATAACCGCTGAAAGCATCTAAGCGGGAAGCTCGCTTCGAGATGAGGTCTCCCACAGGGTTAACCTGGTAAGGCCCCCGAGAGATGATCGGGTTGATAGGCCAGATGTGGAAGCACAGCAATGTGTGGAGCTGACTGGTACTAATAGGCCGAGGGCTTGTCCTACAAAGATGCTACGCGTCCACTGTGCGGTTCCCGAGGAACGGCAGACCACCCCCCACTCGCCGTGGGGGGAGTGGTGTCGATAACTCGATAGTGTTTCGGTGGTTTTGGCGGAGAGGGTACGCCCGGTCCCATTCCGAACCCGGAAGCTAAGTTCTCCAGCGCCGATGGTACTGCTCGGGAGGCCGGGTGGGAGAGTAGGTCACCGCCGAACAATCATTGACGGAAGGCCCGTCGTCCCCAGAGAACACTCTGGCGCGGACGACGGGCCTTCCGCATATCCACACCCCCCACACCCGCGACCACACCGCCGGCCACCGGCCCACACACCTCCAGACCCGGCCCCGACACACCACCCGGCCCACCCCGACCAGCCCGCCCGGCGACCTGCGCCCACGGGCCCAACCGACGTGGGCATCCGGATCGCCTGAGTTCACGGTCACGGGAACCTGCGTCAGGTCGGCGTCGCGGCGGGATCGACCGCGTCACAGTCGGTAGGACGACCGTCGGTCCACTGGCACCCAATAGATGGACGTCCTACTATTGGTAGGCCAAGCTACGTCGCCACCCGGCCCGGCATGGGGCCGTCTCTCAGGAGTGCATGCGATGAGCGCAACCTCAGCCCTCCACGCGCCTGTCTACCCGTTCCGGGCTGTCACCGCCGGCTCGCTGTTCGACGGGCACGACGCCGCGATCAACATCATGCGGCGCTTGCTGCAGGCGCAGGGCGCTGAGGTGATCCACCTTGGCCACGACCGCGGCGTCGAGCAGGTGGTGACAGCCGCGGTCCAGGAGGACGTCAACGCCGTCTTCGTGTCCTCCTACCAGGGTGGACACGTCGAGTACTTCAGCTACCTCGTCGAGCGGCTTCGTGAGCGGGGCGCCGGCCACATCCGGGTCTACGGCGGCGGCGGCGGAGTCATCGTCCCGGAAGAGATCGAGCTGCTGCACGCGCGTGGAGTCGCCAGGATCTTCTCGCCGGCGGACGGGCAGCGGCTCGGCCTCCCGGCGATGATCAACCTCACTCTTCAGGAGAGCGACCGCGACCTCGCGGCCGAACATTCCTCTCTCGACGCGTTGCTCGCGGGCGATGAGACGGCGCTGGCTCGGACGATCTCCGTCCTGGAGGCCGGCCGTTCCCCCGAAATCGCGGAGGCCGTGCAGTCGGCCGCTGCCGGCCGCACAGTTCCCGTGCTCGGTATCACCGGCACCGGTGGCTCCGGCAAGTCGTCGCTCACCGACGAACTGATCCGCAGGCTTCGCCTCGATCAGGAGGACAAGCTGCGGATCGCGGTGATCGCCGTCGACCCGAGCCGTCGCCGTGGCGGTGGCGCGCTGCTTGGCGACCGAATCCGGATGAACTCCCTCGGCGACACCGCCCCCGGCGGCCCGGTCTACTTCCGTTCGCTGGCCACCAGGACCGCCGGCGCGGAGGTCCCCGGACATCTGTCCGAGATCATCGCCGCGACCAAGGCCGCCGGCTTTGACCTCGTCATCGTCGAGACCCCGGGCATTGGGCAGGGAGATGCGGCGATCGTGCCGTACTGCGATGTCTCCCTCTATGTGATGACGCCGGAGTACGGCGCCGCGTCCCAGCTCGAGAAGATCGACATGCTGGACTTCGCTGACGTCGTCGCCATCAACAAGTTCGAACGGCGTGGTGCCGAGGATGCTCGCCGCGATGTCGCCCGTCAGCTGGTCCGCAACCGCGAGGCGTTTGGCACTTCATGGGACGAGATGCCGGTCTTCGGCACCTCGGCGGCCCGATTCAACGACGATGGCGTCACTGGGCTCTACCAGGAACTGAAGAGGCTGCTTGGCGGGCACGGCTTGGCCCTTGCTCCGGGAAGGCTGCCCGGCGTCACTGTGCGCGCCTCCAGTGGCCTGACGACCGTTGTTCCGCCGGCGCGGGTCCGCTACCTCGCCGAGGTCGCCGAGAGCGTCCGCAACTACCACGCCAGGACCGAACAGCAGGCCGAGACCGCCCGCCTGCGGCAGCACGTCACCACCACACTGGAGGCACTCGAGGGCGCTGAGGCCCGTTCCATCGCCCGGGTCGATGCGCCTACCTCGGCGACGGCCGCTGTTGTCGCCCTGCGTGAGGAGGCCGACGCCGCGCTCGATCCCGAAACCCGCAAGCTGATCGAGTCGTGGCCGGCGCTCGTCGCCGAGCGCGCCGGTGACGAGATGGTCTACCGGGTGCGGGACAACGAGATCCGCACGCCGCTGACCCGGACGACGCTGTCGGGCACCAAGATCCCCCGCGTGGCGGTCCCGAAGATCGACGACGATGGCCGCCTGGTGCGGTTCCTGCGTCGAGAGAATCTGCCGGGGCTGTTCCCGTTCACCGCCGGCGTCTTCCCGTTCAAGCGGGCCGGTGAGGCGCCGGCCCGGATGTTCGCCGGCGAGGGCGACGCGTTCCGGACCAACCGCCGGTTCCACTTCCTATCGGCGGGCGCGGCCGCGACCCGGCTGTCGACCGCCTTCGACTCCGTCACGCTCTACGGCCGGGATCCGGAGACGCGGCCGGACATCTATGGCAAGGTCGGCACTTCGGGCGTCTCGATCGCGACCCTCGACGACATGAAGGCGCTCTACGACGGCTTCGATCTTTGCGCGCCGACGACGAGCGTTTCAATGACGATCAACGGCCCGGCGCCCGCGATCCTCGCGATGTTTCTGAACACCGCGATCGACCAGCAACTGGCGAGATTCACGGCCGAGAACGACCGAGAGCCGTCGGCCGACGAGGCCGCGGTGATCCGGGCCGAGGCGCTGTCGACCGTGCGGGGCACCGTGCAGGCCGACATCCTCAAAGAGGACCAAGGCCAGAACACCTGTATCTTCTCCACCGAGTTCGCGCTGCGCTGCATGGCGGACGTGCAGGAATGGTTCATCCAGAACGCGGTCCGCAACTTCTACTCGGTCTCGATTTCCGGCTACCACATCGCCGAAGCCGGGGCCAACCCGATCAGCCAGCTCGCGTTCACGCTCACCAACGGCTTCACCTACGTCGAGACATACCTCGCCCGAGGCATGAAGATCGACGACTTCGCACCGAACCTGTCGTTCTTCTTCTCCAACGGCATGGACGCCGAGTACAACGTGATCGGCCGGGTTGCCCGGCGGATCTGGGCCGTCGCGATGCGCGAGAAGTACGGGGCCAGCGAGCGCTCGCAGAAGCTGAAGTACCACGTCCAGACTTCCGGCCGGTCCCTGCACGCGCAGGAGATGAACTTCAACGACATCCGGACGACGCTGCAGGCTCTGTGCGCGATCTACGACAACTGCAACAGCCTGCACACCAACGCCTATGACGAGGCCGTGACGACGCCGACCGAGCAGTCCGTCCGCCGCGCGCTGGCCATCCAGATGATCATCGACAAGGAGTGGGGCCTGGCCGGCAACGAGAACCCGTTGCAGGGGTCATACATCATCGAGGAGCTCACCGACCTCGTCGAGGAGGCGGTCCTCGCGGAGTTCGAGCGAATCTCCGAGCGTGGCGGCGTGCTCGGCGCGATGGAGACCGGCTACCAGCGCGGTCGCATCCAGGACGAGTCGATGCTCTACGAGCACCGGAAGCACGACGGCTCGCTCCCCATCGTCGGAGTCAACACCTTCCTCGCCCCAGACAACTCGGACGACACCGCCACCGCCCTGGAACTCGCCCGAGCCACGGAGGCCGAGAAGAAGTCCCAGCTCGACCGGCTCGCGGACTTCCACAACCGGCACCGCGACGAGGCCCAGGAGACGCTGCGCCGGCTGCGCGATGTCGCGGCCTCCGGCGGCAACACCTTCGCGGCGCTGATGGATGCCGTCCGCGTGTGTTCGCTCGGCCAGATCACCGAGGGGTTCTTCGAGGTCGGCGGCCAGTACCGCCGCAACGTCTAAGCGCCTCGAAGACCGCTGACGCGTCCAGACCTCCCAGGGTGACGGGGGCTGGCGGGCGCGGCGGGTGATACCGGTGGGTAGGTACGGTGGTACTGGTGGGTAAGGTGTGGCGTCAGCCGCGCCGCGCGCGGTGGCGCCGTTTTGCCTTGACGTCCGGACGTGGGATGCAATGAACACCACCTACCGTGACCACAGGCCGAGACCCGCGTCGACGGTGGCCCCCGTCGACGCCAGCACCCGCCGGAGCGCAGTATCGTGCCGCCGCGCAAGCCCCTCCCCTTCGACCCGATCGCCGAGGCGCGACGGCAGTGGTCCGCGCACGGATGGGCGGAGGCCGCCGACGGGATGGCCGCCGTCACCTCGCTGATGCGTGCCCAGCAGATTGTGCTGGCCCGTGTCGACGAGGTGCTGCGGCCGTTCGAGCTGACGTTCGCCCGCTACGAGGTGCTGATGCTGCTGTTGTTCAGCCGCAGCGGTTCGCTCCCACTCAATCGGATCGGGGTCCGCCTGCAGGTCCACCCGACGAGCGTCACCAGCGCCGTCGACCGGCTCGAGACGCGCGGCCACGTGCGCCGCACACCACACCCGACCGACCGGCGCGCGATCCTCGCCGAGATCACCGACGAGGGCCGGGCGACCGCACTCGCCGCCACCGAGAAGCTCAACGACACCGTCTTCGCGGAGCCCGGCCTGCCCGACGGCGGCATCGACACCCTCGTCGGCCTGCTCAACGAGATGCGCCAGGCCGCCGGGGACTTCTAGGCGACCGCTGAGGCGAGCTCACGCAGCGCGGCAAGGACGCCGTCCACGTTGGGCCAGGTGGGTGGGACCGGGCCGGTCACAGTTGGCCGGTCGACCATGACGACTGGCAGACCGAGCGCTCGGGCGGCATCCAGCTTCGCCACTGTGAGGTCGCCGCCGCTGTCCTTGGTGACGAGCACCCGAATTCGGTGGTCGCGCAGCAGCCGGGTCTCGCCGTCGATCGTGTACGGGCCGCGGTCCAGCAGGACGGTGTGCCGGGTCGGCAGGAGATCGGCGGGGGGGTCGACGGCCCTGATCACGTAGTGGCGGTCGGGATCGGCCGCGAAGGGCGCGAGTTGGCGGCGCCCGGTGGTGACGAAGACGGCCGAGCCGGGCGGGCACAGCGCCCTGGCCCGCTCCGCGGCCGCCGCGAGATGGGGCACGCGATGCCAGTCGTCGCCGGGGCGGCGGGTCCAGCCGGGCCGGGCGAGCCGGAGCAGGGGCACGGCGCCACCCTCGCGCGGGCGATCCCCGCCGTAGCCGTCCTCGTGCTGGCGGTCCCCGCTGGGGCTGCCCTCGCCGGTGCTGCCCTTGGTTGGGCCGGGCCCGGTTGGGCCGGGTGCGGCGCTGCCCTCGGCTGGGCCGGGCTCGGCTGGACTGGGTTGGGCGAGGGGACTGTGTGCCCGGGCCGGTGCGGGCTCCGGTGCCGCCGCCTGCCCGCCTGGTTCCTCGTCGACGCTCGTGCTCGCGCACGCGGCGACGGCGTGCGCGGACATCGTCGCGGCGAACGGGTGCGTCGCGTCGACGACGACGTCGATCCCGCGGGTGCGCAGGAACGCGCGCAGGCCCGCGACCCCGCCGAAGCCGCCGATCACGGTCTCGCCCGCGGGCAGCGCGGGGTCGCTCACCCGCCCCGCGAGCGACGTCGTGACCGTGAAGCTCAGTTCGTCTATGAGCGCGGCGTCGACGAGCGCGGCGGCGAGGTCGCGGGCCTCGCGCGTGCCGCCGAGGATCAGGACACGCACGAGCGGTCCCGCTCCACCGAGTACAGATGGCTGTCGCGGAAGCCGCCCGCCGCCAGCGCGTCGCCGACGATGATGACCGCCGCCCGGCGGACCCCGGCGGCTCGCACGGCCGCGGCGATGTCGGCCAGGCGGCCGCGCAGCACGACCTGGTCCGGCCGGGACGCCCAGGCGACGACGGCGACCGGGGTGTCGGCGCCGTACACCGGCAGCAGGTCCGCGACCACCGCCTCGATCCGCTGCACGGACAGGTGGATCACCATGGTCGCCCGGGCGGCGCCGAGGGCGGCGAGCGTCTCCCCGGCGGGCATGGCGGAGGCGTTCTCGCTGGTGCGGGTCAGCACGACGCTCTGGGCGACGCCCGGCACGGTCAGCTCGCGGCGCAGCTCGGCGGCGGCGGCCGCGTACGCCGACACTCCAGGGCACACGTCGTAGGGGACGCCGGCGGCGTCGAGACGGCGCGTCTGCTCGGCGACGGCGCTGAACACCGACGGGTCGCCGCTGCACAGCCGGGCGACGTCGAGACCGGCCGCGTGCGCGTAGAGGAGGTGGCCGACGATCTCGTCGAGGGTCAGCCGAGCGGTGTCGACGAGCCGCGCGTCGGGAGGGCAGTGCGCGAGCACCGCCGGGTCGACCAGGCTGCCCGCGTACAGGCAGACGGGGGACGCCGCGATCAGGTCCCGGGCGCGCAGCGTGATCAGGTCGGCGGCGCCGGGTCCCGCGCCGATGAAGTGGACGGTCATCGCGTCGCTCCCTTGGTGTGGACCCACTGGGTGACCGGGAGGGCGGGGCGGAAGGCCGTGAACGAGCCGACCGGCTCGGCATGGGAGATCGCGATCCGGCGCAGCCGGCCGCCGGCGCGGCGGTGCCAGCCGGCGAGCAGCGCCTCCGTCTCTATCGTGACCGCGTTGGCGACGAGGCGGCCCCCGGGCGGCAGGGCCGCAAGGCAGGTCTCGATCACGCCCGGGGCGCTGGCACCGCCGCCGACGAACACGGCGTCCGGCGTCGGCAGGCCGGCGAGCGCGCCCGGCGCGCGGCCCTCGACGACGCGCAACGTGTCCGGTGCCGCCGGGGTCCCTGCCGGATCGGCGGCAGGGTTCCCGCCGGATCGGCGGAGCCCGGGGTCCCTGCCGGATCGGCGAAGCCCGGGGTCCCTGCCGGATCGGCGAAGCCGATCTGGGAGGTCTGCTGGCAGGTCTGCTGGGAGGTCTTCTGGGAGGTCAGCGATCCGGGAGGTCTGGGCGCGGCCGGCGGGCCGCTCGACGGCGCCGGCGAGGCGCTCGGCGTTCGCGCGGAGATGGGCGGCGCGGTCGGCTCGCGGCTCGATGGCCACCGCCCGGCACCGGCGGTCGGCGCGCAGCCATTCCGTCGTGATGCCGCCGCTGCCGGCGCCGACGTCCCAGAGCAGCTCGCCGGGTGCCGGCGCGAGCGCGGCCAGGGTGACCGCGCGGACCTCCTGCTTGGTGAGCACACCATCGGTGGCGAATGCGTCATCGGGCAGCCCTGGCACCCGGGCGGCCATCGCCCGCGCGTCGGCCGCGGGGTTCGGCCCGCAGCGGACCGCGACGATGGTGAGCCGGTCGTGTGGCGGCGGCGCGGCGCCGGCGGGGTGGGTGCTCACCCGTTCCCGCGGGCCACCGAGCCGTTCCAGCACGGTGAGCTCGGCGTCGAGGCCGCGTTCGGCCACCAGGCGGCCGACCTGGGCGGCGCCGTCCTCGTCGCCGGTGAGGACGAGCACCCGGGCGCCGGGGCGCAGCTCGGGGCTGACGGCCGCGTAGGGCCGGCCGACCGCGCTGACGACGGACACCTCCTCGACCGGCCAGCCGAGCCGCGCGCAGGCCAGCGAGATCGACGACGGCGCGGACAGCACCCGCACATGCTCGGCGCCGAGTGCCCGTACGAGCGTCCACCCGACGCCGTAGTGCATCGGGTCGCCGCTGGCCAGCACGGCGACCCTGCGCCCCGCGTGGGTCTCGGGCAGGGCCGCGGCCGCGGCGGCCAGGTCACGGGGCCACGCCTCGCCCGCGCGTACCCGCCCGGCGACGAGTGCGAGCTGGCGTGGGCCGCCGAGCACGACATCGGCGATGGCGAGGGCCTCCCTGGCCGGCTGGCCGAGCCCGTCCCAGCCGTCCTCACCGATCCCGACGACGGTCACATCGAAGGTCGCGCCGACGGTCACGCCGACGTCGGCGGCTCGGGCGGGCTCGGCGGCGGGCCCGGTCGCGGCGGGCGGGGGGCTGGCTGGCACAGGGGCGATTGTGCATGTCCTCAGCTCGCGCCGTCGCGTTGATGGCGGTAAGCGGTTCCATGGGGTGTTGGTCGTCACTATCCCGGGGCAGCCCTCCCATGGCACCATGCCTGCCAGGCGACATGAGGGGAACTCCGGTGCGGCGCGCGGCGCCAAGGCCGGGGCGGTCCCGCCACTGTGAGCCGCGGCTGGCACCGCGCGGTGAGCCAGAACACCTCGGCCGCCCGCCCGTGGGCAACAGTTCCCGGGCCCGTACGGGTGGCAGGCGCGGACACCTGCCGGTGCGAGGTGGGTGCGTGTCCCTGTTCCCCTTCAGCGCGATCGTCGGCATGGACGACCTCCGGCTCGCGCTGGTCCTGAACGCGATCTCTCCCGAGATCGGCGGCGTGCTCGTCCGGGGTGAGAAGGGCACGGCCAAGTCGACGGCGGTGCGTGCCCTCGCGGCGGTGCTGCCGCCGGTGGCGGTGGTGGCCGGCTGCCGGTTCGCCTGCGACCCGGAGCGCCCCGTGGCCGACTGCCCGGACGGCCCGCACGCGTCGGCGCGCGCCGTCACCCGGCCGACCCGGCTGTGTGAGCTGCCGGTGGGCACGACCGAGGACCGGCTGGTGGGCTCGCTGGACATCGAGCGGGCGCTGACCTCCGGGGTCGTCTCGTTCGAGCCGGGCCTGCTCGCCGCCGCGCACCGCGGCGTGCTCTACGTCGACGAGGTCAACCTGCTGCACGACCATCTCGTCGACCTGCTGCTCGACGCGGCCGCGCTCGGTGTCGCGCATGTCGAGCGCGACGGCGTGTCGGTGCGGCACGACGCCCGGTTCGTACTCGTCGGCACGATGAACCCGGAGGAGGGCGAGCTTCGGCCGCAGCTGCTCGACCGCTTCGGACTGACCGTGCAGGTCGCGGCACCGCGGGAGACGGCGGCCCGGGCCGAGGTGGTCCGCCGACGGCTGGCGTTCGACGCTGCCCCTGAGGCATTCGCGGCTGGCTATGCGGCGGTCGAGCTGGAGCTGTCGGCGCGGATCGCGGCCGCCCGCGCGGCGTTGCCGGCCGTCCGGCTGCCCGATCGTGAGCTGACCCGGATCGCGGCGGTCTGCGCCGCGTTCGAGGTCGACGGGCTGCGCGCGGACCTGGTCACCGCCCGGGCCGCGCTCGCGCATGCCGCCTGGGAAGGTCGCGCCGAGGTCACCGAGATGGATGTCCGGGCCGCCGCCGCGCTCGCGCTGCCGCACCGCCGCCGCCGTAACCCCTTCGACGCGCCCGGCCTGGACCCGGGCCAGCTCGACGCCGCGCTGGACGCGGCCCGCCAGAGCCTCGACGACGAGGACCCGGACCGCGACGGCCCCGACGTTGACGATCTTGAAGTTGGCGACCGGGATGACGCGAGCCCCGGCGGCGACGCGGACCTCGGCCCGGACGCGGGCGCGCCAGCCGGGCCCGACGGCCAGGCCGGCGCGGACGGCGTGGACGGCGTGGACGGCGACCCGGATCCCGGCCCCGGCGGGGGCGGTCCCGGAAGCGGCGCCCCCGCGGCCGGCGAAGCGTCCGCGGGCGACGGCCCCGCCGGGCGGCCCTCCGCCGACCAGGCCGCCTCGGCGCCGGTGGGCACGGCGGCGCCGGAGAGCGTCGTCGCGCCGTCGGCCACGTTCCGCGCCCGCCGGCTTGAGGTGCCCGGCGTGGGCCGGGGTGTCCCCGGGCGACGGTCACGCGCGGTCACGGGCGCGGGCGCGGTGGTGGGCGCGCAGGTGCCGGCCGGCCGGCTGCGCGACCCGCATGTCGTCGCGACGCTGCTCGCGGCGGCGCCGCACCAGGCCGCGCGCGGCCGCAGCGGCCCGGGCCTGAGGCTCAGCCCCGCCGACCTGCGCCAGGCCAGGCGGGAAGGCCGCGAGGGCAACCTGGTGCTGTTCGCCGTCGACGCCTCGGGCTCGATGGCGGCGCGGTCGCGGATGGCCGCGGTCAAGGCGGCCGTGCTGTCGCTCCTGCTCGACGCCTACCAGCGCCGCGACAAGATCGGCCTGGTGACGTTCCGTGGCGAGGCCGCGCAGCTGGCGCTCCCGCCGACGTCGTCGGTGGATGTCGCGGCGGCGCGCCTGGCGGACCTGCCGGCCGGCGGGCGTACGCCGCTGGCCGAGGGCCTACTGCTCGCGCATCGCACCCTCGCCCGGGAACGGCTGCGCGACCCGAGCCGCCGGGCGCTGCTCGTCGTGCTGACCGACGGCCGGCACACCGCCGGCCCCGCGCCCGGCCCGGCCGCCCAGCTGCTCGCCCGCTCCGGCGTCGCCGCGGTCGTCGTCGACTGCGAGACGGGCCGGGTCCGCCTCGGGCTCGCCGGCGCGCTCGCCGCCGGGCTCGGCGCCCCGCTGCTCACGCTCGCCGACCTGACCGCGCCCGGCGCCGCGCCTCACGCCGGGCCCGACACCCCCGGCGGAAGAAGGAGCCGACCAGTGGCCGCGGGACCGGACGGCGCCGCCACGGGCGCCGGTCTCGCCGCCACCGTCCGCGCGTTGCGGGACGCCGCCTGATGGCCCCGCAGGGAAAGGTCACGAGCGTTCCCGACGACGGGCTCACGACCCGGGCGCGGCGCAACCGGCCGCTGGTGATCGTCCACACCGGCGACATGAAAGGGAAGTCGACGGCCGCCTTCGGGCTGGCGCTGCGCGGCTGGAACCAGGGCTGGCCGATCGGCGTGTTCCAGTTCGTCAAGAGCGCCAAGTGGAAGGTCGGCGAGGAGAACGCGCTGCGGGCGCTGGGCCGGCTGCACGAACAGACCGGCGAGGGCGCGCCGGTGGACTGGTTCAAGATGGGTTCCGGCTGGTCGTGGACGCAGCGCGGCCCGCTGGACGACCACGCCGCGGCCGCCGCCGAGGGCTGGGAGCGGATCAAGGCCGACCTCGCCGCCCAGACCTACGGCCTGCTGGTGCTCGACGAGTTCACCTACGTGATCGACTGGGGCTGGGTGGATGTCGAGGACGTCGTGGCCACGCTCGCCGCGCGCCCCGGGTTCCAGCACGTCGTCATCACCGGCCGCCGGGCGCACCCGCGGCTGGTCGAGGCGGCCGACCTGGTGGTCGAGATGACCAAGGTCAAGCACCCGATGGACGCCGGGCAGAAGGGCCAGCGGGGGATCGAGTGGTGATCACCACCCCGGCAGCCCCGACCAACCCAGCCATCCTGGCCACGGCGCCGGCCCGGCGGTGAGGATCCCGCGGATCGTCCTCGCCGCGCCGGCCAGCGGAGCGGGCAAGACCTCCATCGCCACGGGCCTGCTCGCCGCGCTGCGGGCGCGCGGGCTGGCCGTCTCGCCCCACAAGGTCGGCCCCGACTACATCGACCCGGGCTACCACGCGCTGGCCGCCGGTCGCACGGGGCGCAACCTCGACCCGTGGCTTGTCGGCGAGCGGCGGATCATGCCGCTGTTCCTGCACGGCGCGCTGACACCCCGGCGCGCCGACGTCGCCGTCATCGAGGGGGTCATGGGCCTGTTCGACGGGCACGCGACCCGCGCCGGGTTCGGCTCGACGGCGCACGTCGCCACGCTGCTGGCGGCGCCCGTCGTCCTGGTCGTCGACGCGCGGTCGGCCGGTCGGTCGGTCGCGGCGACGGTCCACGGCTTCCGCTCGTTCGACCAGGCGGTGCGGATCGGCGGCGTCGTGTTCAACCAGGTCGGCACCGAGCGGCACGCCGAGATCCTGCGTGCCGCCATGGCCGAGATCGGCATGCCGGTGCTCGGCATCCTCGGCCGGCGCGACAGTCTGGTCACCCCGTCGCGCCACCTCGGCCTGGTCCCGGCCGCCGAGCGCGCGGCGCCCGCCCGCGCCGCGGTCGCCGAGCTCGCCGACGCGGTCGGCGCCGGCCTGGACCTCGACGCGCTGCTCGCGCTCGCCGCGACCGCGCCGGACCTTCCGGCCGAGCCCTGGGACCCGCGGGCCGACGCCGCCGAGGTCCCCGAGCCCGCGGTCCCGGCGCCGCCGGCGGCCGGGCCACCCGGGCCATGCGGGCGGAGCCCGGTGGTCGCCGTGGCGGGCGGCCCGGCGTTCACGTTCGGCTACGCGGAGACGCCCGAGCTGCTTGCCGCCGCCGGTGCCGAGGTCGCGCGGTTCGACCCGACGGTCGACGAGGCGCTGCCCGACGGGACGTCGGCGCTGGTCATCGGCGGCGGGTTCCCGCAGGTGCACGCCGGCGCGCTCGCCGCCAACGCCGCGCTGCGAGCCCGGGTCCGCGCGTTCGCGGCCACCGGCGCTCCGGTCGCCGCCGAGTGCGCCGGGCTGCTCTACCTGAGCCGCGCGCTGGACGGCGAGCCCATGTGCGGCGTGCTGGGCGACGTGACGGCGGCGATGACGCCGCGCCTCACGCTGGGCTACCGGGAGGCGGTGGCGGTCACCGACTCGGTGCTCGCGGCGCGCGGCACCCTCGCCCGCGGCCACGAGTTCCACCGCACGGTGGCCATCCCGCCGGCCGGTGGCGCCGCGGGCGGCCCGCCGCGGGGCACCGCCCCCGCATGGACGTGGCGCGACGCGGCCGGTGACGAGGTCACGGAGGGCTTCGTCCGCGGCGGCATCCATGCCTCCTACCTGCACACCCACTGGGCGGGGCTTCCCGGGACGGCCGCCCGCTTCGTCGCCGCGGCGCACGCGGCCCAGGCGAACGGGGCCGTCCGTGCCGCGGGCTGACCGCCGGGCCAACCGGCTGACCGGCGGCCTGGCGCGGGGTGAGCGAGGCGCGAGGAGCACGCGAGGCGAGCGGGGCATCCAGGACACCCGGGGCTCACACGGCTCACATGGCTCATGGGGCCGGACCGGCCTGGCCGCCGGTGGTGCCGCGCGTGCCCGAGGCGGCGAGGCCCAGGGTGGCGAGGCCCAGGGTGGCGAGGCCAAGGGTGGGCTTGGCGCGCCCGGCCCGGCCGCCGTCGCGGCGGCGCTCGTCGCCGGCGCGCTCGCCGACGCGGTCCTCGCCGACCCGGCCCGGTTCCATCCGGTCGCCGGCTACGGCCGGGCCGCGCACGCGGCCGAACGCCTGCTCTACGCCGACTCCCGCCCGGCCGGCGTGGCGTTCGTCGCGGCCGCCGTCGGCGGGCCGGTGCTCGCCGCCGCCGCGCTGGACCGCCGCCTGCCCCGGCCGGCGCGGCCGGTGGCGCTGGCCGTGGCGCTGTGGGCGGCGCTCGGGGGTACGTCGCTGCGGGCCGAGGCCGTGGTGATGAGCCGGCTGCTGACGGCCGGCGACCTGGTCGGCGGCCGGGAGCGACTCGGGCACCTCTGCGGGCGCGACCCGAGCGGGCTGGACGAGCCGGAGCTCGCGAGGGCGGCGATCGAGTCGGTCGCGGAGAACACCGCCGACGCGGTTCTCGGCCCGCTGCTGTGGGGGGCCCTGCTCGGCCTGCCAGGCGTCGTCGGCTACCGGGCCGCCAACACCCTCGACGCCATGGTGGGGCACCGCTCCGAGCGTTACCTGCGGTTCGGCTGGGCTGCCGCCCGTCTCGACGACGTCGCGAACCTGGTACCCGCGCGGCTGTGCGCCGTGCTCACGGCATTGACGGCCCCGGTGGTCGGCGGGTCGCCGCGAGAGGCCTGGCGGGTCTGGCGGCGCGACGGCTACAGCCACCCCAGCCCCAACGCCGGCCAGTGTGAGGCGGCGTTCGCCGGCGCCCTCGGGATCACCCTCGGCGGGACCAACGTCTACGAAGGTGAGCTGGAGACCCGGGGCCGCCTCGGCGACGGCTCGCCGCCGCGCGGCGCCGACGTCGCCCGCTCGGGCGACCTGGCGGTGGCGGTGGCGGCGGCCGGCGTCGCCGTGAGCGCCCTGGTGGGCGCGGCCCTGACCGGTGCGTGCCGACGGACCGGTACGCGCCGTCGGCCTGGGCCGCCGCGCCGGAGTGTTCGGTGACCGGCGTACGCGGCGCCCTGCTTGTCGCCGGGACCACCTCGGACGCGGGCAAGTCGGTGCTGACGGCCGGGATCTGCCGGTGGCTTGCCCGCCAGGGCGTGCGGGTGGCCCCGTTCAAGGCGCAGAACATGTCGCTGAACTCGTGGGTGACCGCCGACGGCGGGGAGATCGGCCGTGCCCAGGTGATGCAGGCCGCCGCCGCCGGGGTGGAGCCCGAGGCGGCGATGAACCCGGTGCTGCTCAAGCCGGGCGCCAAGCATCGCAGCCAGGTCGTGCTGCGCGGCCGGCCGGTCGCCGAGGCGGGCGCGCTCGACTACCGGGCGCTGAAGGGCCGGCTGTTCGGCGAGGTGCTCGCGAGCCTCGCCGACCTGCGTTCCCGGTTCGACGTGGTGGTCTGCGAGGGCGCCGGCAGCCCGGCCGAGATCAACCTGCGGGCGACCGACATCGCGAACATGGGCCTGGCGCGCGCCGCTGGCCTGCCGACGATCGTCGTCGGTGACATCGACCGCGGCGGGGTGTTCGCCGCGATGTACGGCACGCTCGCGCTGCTGGAGCAGGCCGACCAGGCGCTGGTCGCCGGGTTCGTCGTCAACAAGTTCCGCGGCGAGCGCGCGCTGCTCGAACCGGGGCTGGACATGCTGCGCGCGCTCACCGGCCGGCCCACCCTCGGCGTCCTGCCGTGGCGTGACGGGCTCGGGCTCGACGTGGAGGACTCGCTCGGCCTGCCCGCGCCTGGTGAGACCCGGGGCGACCCCGAAGGCCCGCTGCGGGTGGCGGCCGTGCGGTTGCCGTTCCTGAGCAACTTCACCGACCTGGACGCGCTGGCGGCCGAGCCCGGCGTCGCGGTGCGCTACGCCGACCGGCCCGAGGACCTCGACACGGCTGACCTCGTCGTGCTGCCCGGTACCCGTTCGACCGTGGCCGACCTGGGCTGGCTGCGCCGGCGCGGGCTGGACGGGGCGCTCGCCCGCCGCGCGGCGGCGGGGCGCCCGGTGCTCGGCGTCTGCGGCGGCTACCAGATGCTCGCCGCGACGATCGTGGACGAGGTGGAGAGCTGCGCGGGCCGCGTCGACGGCCTTGGGCTGTTGCCGGTCACCGTCCGCTTCGCGGTCGACAAGACCCTGGGTCGCCCCGACGGCGCCGCCTACGGCCAGCCCGTGCGCGGCTACGAGATCCATCATGGGGTGGCGACCGTGCACGGCGGGGAGCCGTTCCTCGACGGCTGCCGGGCCGGCGCGGTCTGGGGCACCACCTGGCACGGCGCACTGGAGAACGACGGCTTCCGCCGGGCGTTCCTCGCTGACGTCGCGGCGTCCGCCGGTTCGCCCTGGCGTCCGCGCGGCGAGGTCTCCTTCGCGGCCGTCCGGGAACGGCGCCTCGACATCCTCGGCGACCTCGTCGCCCACCACCTCGACACCGGCGCGCTGCTGAAGCTGCTGGCCGATGGCCCGCCGGTGGGCCTGCCGTTCGTCCCGCCGGGCGCTCCGCCGGCGGCCGGCCACTCGCGTGGATCTCTGCCAGACCAGGGGAGCCGTCCGTGATCGTTCTGCTGTCGACGTCCGACACCGACCTGTCGTGCGCCCGCGCCACCGGGGAGGACTACCGGCTGGCCAACCCGGCGCGCCTCGCTGTCGCCGACCTGCCGCGGCTGCTCGACGGCGCCGACGTCGTCGTCCTGCGGCTGCTCGGCGGCCGGCGGACCTGGCCGGATGGGGTCGACGCGCTGCTCGCCGGCGGCCTGCCGCTGGTGGTGCTCAGCGGGGAGCTCGTCCCCGACGCCGAGCTGATGGAACTCTCCTCGGTGCCCGCCGGGGTGGCGGCGCAGGCGCACGCCTACCTCGCCCACAGCGGCGTGGACAACCTGCGCCAGCTGGCCCGGTTCCTGTCCGACGCGCTGCTGCTCACCGGCCTCGGGTTCGACCCGCCGGTGCCGACCCCGCCGTGGGGCGTCCGGCCCAGGCCCGGGTCGAGCGCGGACCCGGGTGGCGCCGCGCGGCCGCTGGACGCCGCTGCGGGCAGGAACTGTGTGCCAAGTGGGGGCGACGTGCCGGGCGGGGAAGGTGCGCCTGGCGAGGGCGGCGAGCCGCGCCCGACCGTCGCGCTCCTGTACTACCGGGCGCACGAGCTGGCCGGCAACACCGCGTTCGTGGACGCGCTCGCCGACGCCGTCGAGGCGGCCGGCGGCCGGGCGCTGCCGGTGTTCTGCGCGTCGTTGCGCACCGCTGACGCCGGGCTGCTCGCCGAGCTCGCCCAGGCGGACACGCTGGTGACGACGGTGCTGGCCGCCGGCGGCGCCGGGTCCGGCGCGAGCCCCGCCGAGGTCGGCGCCGGCGGGCGCGACGAGGACTGGGACATCGGCGCGCTCGCCGATCTGGACGTGCCGATCCTGCAGGCGCTGGCCGTGACGTCGTCGCGGGCCCAGTGGGAGGCGAGCGACGACGGCCTCTCGCCGCTGGACACCGCCACCCAGGTCGCCATCCCCGAGTTCGACGGGCGGATCATCACCGTCCCGTTCTCGTTCAAGGAGGTCGACGCCGACGGCCTGACCCGCTACGTGCCCGACCCGGAGCGGGCGGCCCGCGTCGCCGGCCTCGCGGTCCGCCACGCCCGGCTGCGCCACGTCCCGAACGCGGACAAGCGCATCGCGCTGGTGCTGTCGGCGTATCCGACCAAGCACGCCCGGATCGGCAACGCGGTCGGTCTCGACACCCCGGCCAGCGTGCTCGCGCTGCTGCGGGCGATGCGGGACGCCGGCTACGACGTCGGACCGGCCGATGGTCCCGACGCCCTGCCCGGCCTCGCCGCGGGTGACGGGGACGCGCTCATCCACGGCCTGATCGCCGCCGGCGGCCAGGACGAGGACTGGCTGACGGCCGAGCAGCTTGCCGGCAACCCCGTGCGTATCCCCGCCGCCGTCTACCGTTCCTGGTTCGCGACGCTGCCGGCCGGGCTGCGCGCCGCCGTCGAGGAGCACTGGGGCCCCGCGCCCGGCGACCTGTTCGTCGACCGCTCGTCCGACCCGGATGGCGAGATCGTGCTCGCCACCGTCGCCGCCGGCAACGTGGTGATCCTCATCCAGCCGCCGCGCGGGTTCGGGCAGAACCCGATCGCCATCTACCATGACCCCGACCTGCCGCCGAGCCATCACTACCTGGCGGCCTACCACTGGCTGCGCCATGGACCGGGCACGCCCGGCGCCAGGTCCGGATCCGGGTTCGGGTTCGGGTTCGGCGCGCACGCCGTGGTGCACGTCGGCAAGCACGGCAACCTCGAATGGCTGCCCGGCAAGGCGGCGGCGCTGTCCGCCAGCTGCTCACCGGACGCCGCGCTCGGCGACCTCCCGCTGGTCTACCCGTTCCTCGTCAACGACCCGGGCGAGGGCACCCAGGCGAAACGGCGGGCGCACGCCACCGTCATCGACCACCTCGTCCCGCCGATGGCCAGGGCCGACAGCTACGGCGACATCGCCCGCCTCGAGCGCCTGCTCGACGAGCACGCGCAGATCGCCGCGATGGACCCGGCGAAGCTCCCCGCGATCCGCGCGCAGATCTGGACGCTCATCGAGGCGGCGAAGCTCGACCACGACCTCGGCCTCGCCGACCGGCCGCACGACGCCGAGTTCGACGAGTTCATCCTGCACGTCGACGGCTGGCTCTGCGAGATCAAGGACGCCCAGATCCGCGACGGCCTGCACGTCCTCGGCCTGGCGCCAACCGGCGAGGCGAGGATCAACCTGGTGCTGTCGATCCTGCGCGCCCGCCAGCTGTGGGGCGGCGCCGCCGCGCTGCCGGGCCTGCGTCAGGCCCTCGGGCTCGGCGACACCGAGGGGACGGCGCGCACTGACGCGGTCGAGGCCGTCGCCCGGGCCCTCGTCTCGGGCCTGGAGGACCGCCGCTGGGAGCCAGCGGCCGTCGCGGAGGTCGTCGCCGAGGTCCTCGACGCGCCCGCGTCCGCGTCCGCGCCCGCGTCCGCGTCCGCGCCCGCGTCCGCGGGCGGGGGTGCGGGCGGCGTCGACCGGGACGCCGTGGCCGCGGTGCTGGCCTTCGCCGTCACCGAGGTCGTGCCGAGGCTCGCCCGCACCACCGACGAGATCGACCGGACCCTGCACGCGCTCGCCGGCGGCTACGTTCCCGCCGGCCCGAGCGGCTCGCCGCTGCGCGGCCTGGTCAACGTCCTGCCGACCGGGCGCAACTTCTACGCCGTCGACCCGCGCGCGGTCCCGAGCCCGCTGGCCTGGGAGACCGGCCGGGCGATGGCCGACTCGCTGCTCGCCCGCCACCTCGCCGACACCGGCGAGTACCCGCGCTCGGTCGGCCTGTCCGCCTGGGGGACGTCGGCGATGCGGACGTCGGGCGACGACGTCGCGGAGATCCTCGCCCTGCTCGGCGTCGCCCCGCTGTGGGACGAGGCGTCCCGGCGGGTGCGCGGGCTGGAGCCGATGCCGCTCGCCGAGCTCGGCCGGCCCCGCGTCGACGTCACCGTCCGGATCTCCGGGTTCTTCCGCGACGCGTTCCCGCACGTCGTCGACCTGCTCGACGACGCTGTCCGGCTCGTCGCCGACCTCGACGAGGACCCCGAGCACAACTACGTCCGGGCACATGCCGACCACGACACGGCCAGCCACGGGGACCGGCGCCGGGCCACCACCCGCGTCTTCGGCTCGAAGCCGGGCGCGTACGGCGCCGGGCTGCTCCCGCTGGTCGACGCCGGCACCTGGCACGACGACGGCGACCTGGCCGAGGTGTACGCGGCCTGGGGCGGGTTCGCCTACGGCCGCGGCCTCGACGGCCGGCCGGCCCGCGACGACATGGAGGCGGCGTACCGGCGGATCAGTGTGGCGGTGAAGAACACCGACAGCCTCGAGCACGACATCGCCGACTCCGACGACTACTTCCAGTACCACGGCGGCATGATCGCGACGGTGCGGGCGCTGACCGGGCGCGGGCCCCGGGCCTATGTCGGCGACTCGACCCGGCCCGACACGGTGCGCACCCGCACCCTCGGCGAGGAGATGGCCCGGGTGGTCCGAGCCCGCGTGGTCAACCCACGCTGGATCGCCTCGATGCGCCGGCACGGCTACAAGGGCGCCTTCGAGCTGGCCGCGACCGTCGACTACCTCTTCGGCTACGACGCGACCGCGGGCGTGGTGGCCGACTGGATGTACGAGGCCGTCACCCAGGCCTACGTCCTGGACGAGGAGAACCAGAAGTTCCTGGCGGACGCGAACCCGTGGGCGCTGCACGGCATCGCCGAGCGGCTTCTCGAGGCCGTCGACCGCGGGATGTGGGAGGCGCCGCAGCAGGCGACCCTGGACGCGCTGCGTGACGTCTACCTGCGCGCGGAGGGCGATCTGGAAGGGCGTGCACCGTGAGCTCCGGACGGTCCCGGCCCGACCGCTGCCCCGGTGCCCTCGTGCTGCACGAGGCGGCCGACGGTGGCCTGGCCAGGATTCGGCTGCCGGGGGGCCTCGTCGACGGCGGGGTGCTGGCGGCGCTGGCCGCGCTCGCGGAGTCCTTCGGCGAGCCCGGCGCCGTCGAGCTCACGTCACGGGGAAACCTGCAGCTACGCGGCGTGCCCCTGGGCCGGCGAGCCGAGCTCGCCGACCGGGTCGCCGAGCTCGGCCTGCTGCCGTCGGCCACGCACGAACGGGTCCGCAACATCGTCGCCTCGCCCTTCGCGGGCCTGACCGGCGCGGGCACCGGCTCGCCCGCCGGTACGCCTCCGCCGGGCGGCGACGGTGCCCCGGCGGCGGGCATGCGGCTGGAAGACCTGGTTCGCGGGCTCGACGAGGCGCTGTGCGCCGACCCGGAGCTCGCCGGGCTGTCCGGCCGCTTCCTGTTCGGCCTGGACGACGGGACCGGTGACATCGTCGCCCTGGCGCCGGACGCCTGGGCGACGCCCGCGCCGGAGGGGCACTGGTGGATCGGCCCGGCCGGCGTGGCGGTCGACCGCTCGGGGGCGGTCGGCGAGCTGCAGGCCGCGGCGCGCGCCTTCCTGCGCGCAGCGGCGGACGCCGCCACGGGCATCGGCGGCGACCATTCCTTCTGGCGGGTTCGCGACCTCCCCGACGGTGGCGCGGAGCTCGCCGCCGGGCTGCGGGCCGGCCGGCCCGCAGCGCCCCGCCCGGCCCCCCGGCCGGCCCCGCACCCGGTCGGGACCTGGCGGCGCCCGGATGGAGCACACGCCGCCGCCGTCCACGTGCCGCTCGGCCGGCTGACCCGCCCGGCGGCCGACCTGCTCGCGACCGTCGCCGCGGCCACCCGGGTGGACGATGGCCGAGACCAGGCCAGCCCCCGTGGCGATCCGCCGCTGCGGATCACCCCTTGGCGGTCGATCGTCGTTCCCTGCCTGGGGGACCCATCGTCCTTCGCCGCCCGCGCGCGGCGGACGGGCCTGGTCACCGATCCCGGGTCGATGTGGACACGGGTCACCGCCTGCGCCGGTCGTCCCGGCTGCGCGAGCGCGCTCGCGGACGTCCGCGCCGACGCCGCCCGCGCGGTCACCGCCGGCCTCGTCGCTCCGGTTGCCCTGGCCGACGGTGCGCTGGTCGACGGTGTGCCGGTGGGCGGCGTGCCGGCCGGGGGTATCCGGGCCGGCGACATGCCGTCGGGCCCGCCGGGCGTCCGGGCGCACTGGAGCGGCTGTGCCCGCCGCTGCGGGCGGCCGACCGGGCCGCACATGGAGGTCGTCGCCGGCCCCGCCGGCTACCTGGTCCGCGCCGCGGGCGCCGAACCGAAGGAGTCCCGATGGTGACCGACACCAGCCCGCGCTACGACTACGAGCACGACGGGGCAGCGATCTACCGGCAGTCGTTCGCGACGATTCGCGCCGAGGCGGACCTCGCGGCCTTCCCCGCCGATCTGGAGCACGTCGTCGTCCGGATGATCCACGCCTGCGGCATGGTCGACCTGCCCGCGGACGTCGAGGCCAGCCCCGGCCTGGTCGGCGCCGCCCGCGCCGCGCTGCGCGCCGGGGCGCCGGTGCTGTGCGACGCGCGGATGGTGGCCAGCGGGATCACCCGGCGCCGGCTGCCCGCCGACAACGAGATCGTCTGCGCGCTCGGCGACGAGGGCGTCCCGGAGCTCGCCGCCCGTCTCGGCACCACCAGGTCCGCGGCGGCCCTGGAGCTGTGGGGCGACCGGCTCGCCGGCGCCGTCGTCGCCGTCGGGAACGCCCCGACCGCACTGTTCCACCTGCTTGAGATGCTCGGCGCAGGCAGGCCCCGGCCGGCTGCCGTCCTCGGCCTGCCGGTCGGTTTCGTCGGCGCGGCCGAATCCAAGCGCGCCCTCGCCGACAACCCGTTCGACCTGCCCTACCTCGTCGTGCACGGCCGCCGCGGCGGCAGCGCGATGACGGTGGCCGCCGTCAACGCGATCGCCTCGGAGGCGCTGTGAGGCTGGCGCTGCGCGCCAGCCCTCGGGCGCTGAGCGCCCTCCCTACGTGGTTCGGGTCGGGGCTTATGACGGTGGCCGGACCTGGTCGCGAGTAGATGAGGTGGCTGGGATGGCGCTGCGCTGATGCGCCGTCACCAGGAACCTCATGAGCGAGCGCGACACGCTGAGAGTGTAGGAACAAGTGAGCGGAGATCCCGTGAGCGCGGGAGCATCGGAGCCGGCTGACGTCGAGCGCTGCCCGGAAACTGCCGAGGCGGGGCCCGGGACGGGCGACGGCACGCTTTACGGCGTCGGAGTTGGCCCCGGGGACCCGGAGCTGGTGACGGTGAAGGCCGCCAGGCTGATCGGGCAGGCCGAGGTCGTCGCGTACCACGCGGGCCGGCGCGGCCGGTCGCTCGCCCGGGCCAGCGCGGCGCCCTACATCCCCGCCGGCGCCGTCGAGGAGGAGCTCGTCTACCCCGTCACCCGCGGCGCCACGGACCACCCGGGCGGATACCAGGGGGCGATCGAGGAGTTCTACGAGCAGTCCGCCGCGCGCCTGGCCGCGCACCTGGCCGCCGGCCGGGACGTGGTGCTGGTCGCCGAGGGCGACCCGACGCTGTACAGCTCGTTCACCCACATGCAGCGCCGGCTCACCCCAAGGTTCCGCTGCGTGATCATCCCCGGGGTGACGTCCGTGTCCGCGACCGCCGCCGCCGCGGGCGTCGCCCTGGTAACCGGGGAGCAGACGCTCGCGGTGCTCCCGGCGGCGATACCGGCCGACCGGCTGCGTGAGCTGGCCGGCCAGGCCGACGGGCTCGCGCTGATGAAGGTGCGGGGCGACCTCGACGGGGTGCGCCGGGCGCTCGTCGGCGCGGGGCGGCTCGACGACGCCCTGCTCGTCAGCCAGGCCAGCCGGGAGGGCGAGCGGGTCACCGCGCTGCGCGACCTGGCCGCGGACGAGGACATCCCGTACATGTCGATGGTGCTGGTGCCCGGCCCAGCCGCGCCACCGGCCCCGGTCTCGGTCTCGGTCTCGGTCTCGAGTCCGGCCACCGCTGACCCTGCCACGTCTTCAGCCCTGGCCGCGGCCGGCGGCGCCGGGATCGCTGGTGCCGCCGTTACCGAGACCGGCTCCGTCACGGTTGTCGGGCTCGGGCCGGCCGGCGTCGAGTGGCTCACGCCGGAGGCAGCCGCCGCGCTGGCGATGGCCGATGACATCGTCGGGTACCGGACCTACGTCCGGCGCGTCCCCGCCCGGCCCGGTCAGCGCCGGCACCTCACGGACAACCGGGTGGAGGCAGAACGGGCCGTCTTCGCACTCGACCTGGCCCGGCGCGGCCATGGCGTCGCCGTCGTCTCCTCCGGCGACCCGGGGGTGTTCGCGATGGCCTCGGCGGTGCTGGAGGCGCGCGCCGAGGGCGGCTACGCGGACGTGCCGGTCCGCGTTCTGCCCGGGGTCACGGCGGCGAACGCCGTCGCCGCCCGGGTGGGCGCGCCGCTCGGCCACGACTACTGCGTCGTGTCCCTGTCCGACCAGCTCAAGCCCTGGTCGCTGGTCCTGCGCCGGCTGCGCGCCGCCGCGGCCGCCGACCTGGTGCTCGCGCTCTACAACCCCGGCTCGAAGACCCGGCGGGACCATATCGACGAGGTCCGCGCTTGCTTGCTGGAGCATCGCGATCCCGGCACCCCCGTCGTCGTGGGGAGGGCGGTCGGCGGGGCCGGCGAGCGGGTCGAGGTGATCCGGCTGGCCGACCTGTGCGCGGACGACGTCAACATGCGCACCCTGCTCATCGTCGGCTCGTCCAGGACCTGCTGGGACCGCGAGACCGGCACGGTCTTCACCCCGCGCCACCACGACGGGAGGTGAGTCTTGTGCGGGGTCAGGTCGCTTCGTCGTAGGCCGAATGATGTAGCGGGTCGAGGTAGAAGGTTGTTGCTGGTTCGCTCCGTGCGGACGCGGCGCTCCGGCCCCTTACTCGCTTCGCTCCCAAGGGACCTCCGCGCCGCGTCCTCCTCCACTCACGTGCGCTGCGGCGACCTCCGCTGCGGCGCGCCCACGTCGCTGCGCTCGTGGGCACGCCTCCGCGGAGGTGCGCCTCCGCGCCAGCTCGGTTGCGTGCCGCTTGAATGGCGCGAATCCAAGGCCGGGCCCGAGCCGGAGCTGGAGCCGCCGGTCAGGCGCGATGACCACCCACAAGCGAAGCGAAGTGGCCCCGCGTGACGTGTTGTGGTCTGGCGACGTTCAAGCGTGACGTGACCGTGCGGCGCGGAGGAGGACGGCGCGCGGAGGTCCCGTGGGAGCGAAGCGAGTACGGGGCCGGAGCGCGCCGCCCGGACGGAGCGAACCATCAACAACCTTCCACCCCGGCCCGGGATCCTGTTCCGCCGCAGCCAGACAGAAGCGGGGTCTTGCTCTCGACCAGTTCGATGACTTCCTGTGCTTGCGCTGCTACGGCGCCCCCGGGCGACGTCGCAGCAGGTACACGTCCATGATCCAGCCGTTGCGGGCCCGGGCCTCCCGCTTGACGGCCGCGATCCGCGGCCCCAGTTCGGCGAGCGGGCCGGCGAGCGCGATCTCGTCGTCCCCGCCGAGGTAGGCGCCCCAGAAGATGTCCCAGTCGTCCGCGTCGAGGCTCTGCCACGCCGCGGCGCCGTCGAGCATGACGACGACGGAGTCGAGGCCGCCCACCTCCGCGGCCAGCCGCCGCCCGGTGGTGATGTGGACCGACCCACCGACCGTGTTCAGCGGGATCCGGTGCCGGGCGGCCAGCGCCTGCACGCTGGAGATGCCGGGAACCACCTGGACGTCGACGTCGACCAGCCCGCGTTCCCGGATGTCGTCGAGGATGCGCAGCGAGCTGTCGTAGAGCGCCGGGTCGCCCCACACCAGGAACGCGCCCCGGCCGTCCTCTTCGAGCTCCGTCAGCAGGGCCTCGGCCCACACCGCCGCGCGCGCCGTGTGCCAGCGGCGCACCTCGGCCTGGTAGTCGGCGGGTGCCCGGTCGCGGTCCGGCTCGTCGACCTCGACGACCCGCAGGCCGGGCCCGGCGTACGCGGCGCAGACCCGGGTACGCAGCGCGTTCAGGTCCGCCTTCGCCTCGCCCTTGTCGACGGTGAACAGGACGTCGGCGCTCGCCAGCGCGCGGCTGGCCGCGTGGGTGAGCGACTCCGGGTCGCCGACTCCCATCCCGATCAGCAGCACGACCCGCCGCGACACGGCTAGAGGACGGCGAGGGGCAGGCGACGGCGCTTGCTGTGGTCGTTGTCGATGATCGGGAGGCTGTTCGGATTGACGGCGGACAGCGCCGCCTCGCCGTGGCCGAGCACGCATTCGGGGTCGGGGCCGTCCAGCGGCAGGCCGGTGAAGAACTTCGCCGCCATGCAGCCGCCCTGGCAGGCGTCGTAGTGGCCGCACGAGGTGCACGCGCCCGGGTTGTCCGGCTCGCGCAGCTCGGTGAACAGATCGGAGGACCGCCACACCCGCGCGAACCCGCCCTCGTCGAGCACGCTGCCGGCGCGGAAGTGCTCGTGCAGCGCGAACGGGCAGGCGTAGACGTCGCCCACCGGGTCGATCAGGCAGACCACCCGGCCGGCACCGCACAGGTTCAGCCCCGGCAGGGCCTGGCCGTAGGCCGCCAGGTGGAAGAACGAGTCCCCGGTGAGCACCTCGGGCCGGGCGATCAGCCAGGAGTGCAGGTCGCGCTGCTGCGCGGCGGTCGGATGCAGCCGCGTCCACGAGTCCTGGCCGCGCCCGGACGGGCGCAGGCGGGTGACCCGCAGCTCGGCGCCGTAGTCCGCGGCCAGCGCGGCGAACGAGTCCAGCTGGGCGACGTTGTGCCGGGTGACGACCACCGACAGCTTGAAGGCGCCGAAGCCGGCGTCCGCCAGGTGCCCCATGGCCGTGCGGGCCCGGTCGTAGGAGCCGAGGCCGCGGACCGGGTCGTTGGTCATCGCGTCGGCGCCGTCGAGCGAGATCTGGACGTCGACGTAGTCCAGCGCCGCGAGCCGGCGGGCCTTATCCGCGTCGATCATGCCGCCGTTGGTCGAGAACTTCACCCCGACCCCGTGGTCGACCGAGTACTCCAGCACCTCGAAGAAGTCGGGCCTGGTCATCGGCTCGCCGCCGCCGACGTTGACGTAGAAGACCTGCAGCTCGGCCAGTTGGTCGACGACCGAGCGCATCTGGGCCGTGTCGAGCTCGCGCGGGTCGCGCCGGCCGGACGACGACAGGCAGTGCACGCACTGCAGGTTGCAGGCGTATGTCCACTCCCAGGTCAGGCAGATCGGCGCCTCAAGCCCGCGCAGCAACTGCTGCTGCAGCGAGGAACTGGCGGGCGACGGGGGGAGCGCCGGCGCGAGGGGCGCGAGGGCGGTGGTAACGGCTGCGGGCACACCGGCGCTCGGCCGGGCCAGGTCGGTGATGCTCACTGCGGCCTCCGTCGGGCTGGAGCTGGGCGGAAGGGGATCTGAACCGGTCAGCGCGGCTGGACGAAACCGGTCTCGACGAGCCGGGCCAGCGCGCGTTCGACGGCGGCGCGCTTGACGGCCGGCACGGCGGCCAGCGCGTCGCCCGCCGACGGCGCGTCGGCGAGCGCTCGCACGACGGCGACCAGATCGGCGTCCCTGAGCAGCGACAGCCGGCGGGTGTCGTACGAGTAGGCCAGCGCGCCGAAGCGCTCCGGGCGCAGGGCGACCTTCGGGTGCAGCCGGTACGGCAACGCCGGGTCGAAGGAGGCCCCCGACGGCCGGGCGAGCGCGTGCGCCGGGGTCGGGGCGGCGGACGTGGGCGCGCCTTCCTGCTCGCCCACAGGTGTCATGCCGGTCATGCGCGGCAGGTCTAGTAGACGCCGCACATGCCGTCGATGGAGACATCCTCGACGAGGAGGTCCTCCACGATCGGCTCGACCGGGGCGCTGGCCTCGGTGGTCGGGGTGCGGGGCGCGATGTCCGTCGTCGGAGCCGACGAGTCCATACCGTTTCCTCCTGTGAGTCGAGTGCTGCCTGGATCGGGTGCTGACGTGGTGCGGGGCGTGACCGCGGCGCTGCGTGCGCGGGTCCGTGCTCGGCTGGTCGAGGGCGCTGACATGCCCGGCGGTGACGTCCGGGTGACCGGCCCGGGCCGGGAGGCCCGGGCGGCAGCCCGGCGAGGGGACGCGACGGTACTCGGGCCGCACGGCGGCTCGGCGTCCACTCCGGCGCCCGCGACAGCGCCCTTGCCCGCGCCGCCTCTGTCAGTGTCGAGCCCGTTGCCCGCGTTGTCCCCCGTTCCGCCGCTGCCAGCAGGTTTCCATGTGCAGTGTGACCCGGAAACCACCGTTCTGTCGCGCGGAAAGGTGTTGTTAGGTGGTTCACCCCTGCGCCTGTTGACGTTGTCCGTTACCGGTGGCGGCGTTTGGGAAGCTCTGCTGGCCGGCCGGCCGGTGGGAGAGGCCGGGCCGGGGGCGGGCACGCTCGCCCGCCGGCTCGTCGAGGCCGGCCTGGCCCACCCGGTCCCGCCGGCACCCTCTCCGGGGCGCGCGGCCGACGTGACGGCCGTCATCCCGGTCAGGGACCACGCCCGCGGCCTGGGACGGCTGATCGCGGCGCTGGCCGGCCGCTGCGCCGAGGTGATCGTCGTCGACGACGGCTCGACCGACGGCACCGGCGAGGCGGCGGCCGCGGCCGGCGCACGGGTGCTGCGCCACGACCGCCCGCTCGGCCCGGCCGCCGCCCGGCTGGCCGGCGCGGCGGCCGCGACGACGCCGCTCATCCTGTTCTGCGACGCGGACGTTCTCCCGCCGGCCCCGGGCGCGCCTCTCGACGGCGGCCGCGGCCTGACCGGGACGGCCGCGGCCCGGAGGGACGTGGCCACGTCGGAGGTGACCAGGCTGGACGTGGCCGGGACGGACATGACCAGGCCGGACGGTGCGACCCCGGTCGACTGGTTCGGCCTGCTGCTCGGGCACCTCGCCGACCCCGCCGTGGGGGCGGTCGCGCCGCGGGTCGCGTCGCCGGTGCCTTCCGGTGCCCGGGCCGGGCTGCTGGCGCGCTACGAGAGCGCCCGCTCGCCGCTGGACCTCGGATCGCGCCCGGCCGGCGTCCGGCCCGGCTCGCGGGTCTCGTACGCGCCGTCGGCGGCGTTGCTGATCCGCCGCGAGCTGGCCGGGTTCGACCCGGCGATGCGCTACGGCGAGGATGTCGACCTCATCTGGCGGATCGTGGGCGCCGGCTGGTCGGTTCGCTACGAACCGGCGGCTGTCGTGCACCACCGGCCGCGCGCGGACTGGGCCGGCTGGGCGCGGCAGCGGTTCGGCTACGGCTCGTCGGCCGGCCCGCTGGCCGCCCGCCACCCCGGCCCGCTGCGGCCCGCCGGCCAGGCCGCCGCCGTGGCCGCCGCCGCCCTGGCGATCGCGGCGGCGCCGGCGTCGTCGCCGGCTTGGAGCCGACCTTGGGCGCGCCCAGGGATTGCGGCGAAGCGTGCCCTCTCGTCCGGCGGCGCGCCGCCGCCTCGCCGGTGGGTCCCGCGCCGCCGTGAGGTGGCCGGCGCGGCCGGGGCCGTCACGGCGGTCCGGAGCGTGGTCACGGCCGTCCGGCTCGCGCGGCGCCTGGCCGCGGCGCCGCGGCCCACCCGGCTCGCCTGGGTGATGGTGATCGCCGGGCGCCGGTACGCCCTGGAGGCGGCCGCCGACAACGTCCGGCGCGGCTGGTGGCCGGCGCTGGCCTGGAGCCGGCCGGGCCGGCTCGTGGTCGCGCTGTCCGCCGCCGCCCCGGCGGCCAGGGACTGGTGGGTCACCCGGCCCGACGTCGGCCTCCTGCCCTATGCGCTGCTCCGGTTCGCCGACGACACCGCCTACAGCCTGGGCGTCTGGTGGGGCTGCGCGCGGGCGCGGACCGCGCGCCCGCTCCTGCCGTCCGGCCGTCTCCCGGCGGGCGGCCGACGGGGCGGGAGACCGGCCGCCCGCGGCTAACCTGTTGAGTTGTGAACTACCTCGACCACGCGGCGACGACGCCGATGCGACCGGAGGCGCTCGCCGCGTGGACGGCGGCGCACGCCCTCGCCGGCAACCCGTCGTCCTTGCACGCCGGCGGGCGCCGGGCGCGCCGGGTCGTCGAGGAGTCGCGTGAGTCGTTGGCCACCCAGCTCGGCTGCCGGCCGTCCGAGCTGATCTTCACCGGCGGCGGGACAGAGAGTGACAACCTCGCGCTGAAGGGCCTGTACTGGGCGCGTCGGGCGGCCGACCCGCGCCGGTGCCGGGTACTGGTGAGCGCGGTCGAGCACCACGCCGTGCTCGACCCGGCGCACTGGCTCGAGCAGACGCAGGGCGCGACCGTCGAGCTACTTCCGGTCGACGAGACCGGTCTGGTCAGGCCCGAGACGCTCGCGGCGGCGCTCGCCGACGGGCCCGACGGGCCGGACGACGTCGCCCTGGTATCGGTGATGTGGGCGAACAACGAGGTCGGAACGGTGCAGCCGGTCGCGGAGCTCGCGGCGGCCTGCCATGCCCATGGCATTCCCTTCCATACCGACGCGGTGCAGGCGTTCGGGCAGGTGCCGATCTCGTTCGCCGAGTCCGGCGTGGACGCGATGACGGTGACCGCGCACAAGATCGGCGGCCCGGTCGGGATCGGCGCCCTGGTGCTGCGCCGGGGCCTGACCGTCACCGCGCTCACCCACGGCGGCGGCCAGGAGCGCGACGTGCGCTCCGGCACCCTCGACACCGCCGGCGCCGCGGCCTTCGCCGCCGCGGCCGCCGCGGCCGTCCATGACCTGCCGGCCGAGGCGCGGCGGCTCGCCGGGCTGCGCGACGGGCTCATCCGCCAGGTGCTGGCCAAGGTCCCCACGGCGGTGCTCAACGGCGCGCCGGCGGGCCCGGGCCGCCTGCCCGGCAACGCCCACCTGAGCTTCCCCGGCTGCGAGGGGGACTCACTGCTCATGCTGCTCGACGCCCGCGGCATCGAGTGCTCGACCGGCTCCGCCTGCACCTCCGGGGTGGCCCGCCCATCGCACGTGCTGCTGGCGATGGGCGCGGGCGAGGAGACCGCCCGCGGGTCGCTGCGGTTCTCGTTCGGGCACACGTCGACCGAGGCCGACGTCGCCGCGGTCGCCGGGGCGATCGCCCCGGTCTACGAACGCGCCAGCCGAGCCGGCGAGCTCGCGGGCCTGGGCGGTTCCTGACGGTCGGGCGGCGGCGGGGCCGGCGTTCGCAAACCGGTTGCCCGCTCGGGCATGCTGGAAGGCGACGCGGTCGACGGATACGGCCGATTCAGGAGACACCGGGGAGGTGGCGTGAATGCGGGTGCTCGCCGCGATGTCGGGTGGGGTGGACTCGGCGGTGGCCGCCGCTCGCGCCGTCGACGCCGGCCATGACGTCACCGGGGTCCATCTGGCGCTGTCGCGCTCCCCGGACGCGGAGCGCACCGGCGCCCGCGGCTGCTGCACGGTCGAGGACGCCCACGACGCCCGCCGCGTCGCCGACGTGCTCGGCATCCCGTTCTACGTGTGGGACCTCGCCGACCGGTTCGAGGCCGACGTCATCGAGGACTTCGTCGCGGCCTACGCGGCCGGCGCCACCCCGAACCCATGCGTGCGGTGCAACGAGCGGATCAAGTTCTCCGCCGTCCTGCGCCGCGCGCTGGCGCTCGGCTTCGACGCCGTCGTGACCGGCCACCACGCCCGCCTGTCCGCCGACGGCGTGCTGCGCCGCTCGGTCGACCCGGCCAAGGACCAGTCCTACGTGCTCGGCACGCTGCGCCCAGAGCAGCTGCGCCTGGCGATGTTCCCGCTGGGGGACACCACCAAGGAGCTGGTCCGGGCCGAGGCCGCCGCCCGCGGGCTCGGCGTCGCGGACAAGCCGGACAGCCACGACATCTGCTTCGTCCCGTCCGGCGACACCGGAGCCTGGCTGCGGGACCGGCTCGGCCCGCGCCCCGGCCCCATCGTCGACGCCGCGACCGGCGAGACGCTCGGCGAGCACGACGGCGCGTTCGCGTTCACCGTCGGCCAGCGCCGCGGCCTGCGCCTCGGCCGCCCGGCACCGGACGGCCGCCCCCGCTACGTGCTCGACATCTCCCCGGTGACCCGGGCGGTGACCGTCGGCCCGGCAGAGGCTCTCGACGTCTGGCGGCTCGCCGCAGACGCGGCCGTCTGGCCGCACGAGGACGGCGTCGAGGTCGACTGCGCCGCCCAGGTGCGCGCGCACGGCGACGCCGTGCCGGCCACCGTCACGGCCCGCGACGGCGAGCTGGCCGTCCGCCTGCGCGAGCCGGTCCGCGGCACCGCCGCCGGCCAGGCCGTCATCCTCTACGACGGCGACCGGGTCCTCGGTGGCGGCCACATCCTGCGCATTGGGTAGCTGGTTCGCTCCGTCCGGGCTGTGTTGCTGGTTCGCTCCGTGCGGGCACGGCGCTCCGGCCTCGTGGTCAACAAGCCCCGGGTTGGGGTGGAAGGTTGTTTCTGGTTCGCTCCGTGCGGGCACGGCGCTCCGGCCTCGTGGTCAACAAGCCCCGGGTTGGGGTGGAAGGTTGTTTCTGGTTCGCTCCGTGCGGGCACGGCGCTCCGGCCTCGTGGTCAACAAGCCCCG
>NZ_JASNFO010000125.1:0-35594 GCF_032027725.1 Pseudofrankia coriaricola
AGCGCGGGGCTGGCCTGATGCGTCGGCAGGCTCGTGACCGCGTGGATGGTCTCGGTCGTTGTCTGGCCGCCGGTCAGGGGCCCGCGGCGGCGGGTGATCTGGATGGCCTGGGCGGCGTGCGGGAAGTCGATCCCTGCGCGGACCTCGGTGGCCTTCACGGTCCGCCGCTCGGCGCGACCGTGGCCGCGGTTGGTCGTCCGGCAGGCGGTGCGGGCCTTTGTCCAGGGCAGGGCGGTGGGCTGGGCCGCAAGCGTCGGGCGGTTCGCCTTGACGATCGGCAGGTAGTGGGCGCCGTGCGCGACCAGCCAGTTGGCCGTGTCGTCCTGGGTGTGCAGCGCGTCGGCGGTGATGACGGTGTCGGTCAGGTCGACGGTGGCGAGCAGGTCCTTGATCGTGGGGATCTCGTTGGTCTTCGCGTCGACGGCGCACTGGCCGAGCACGACGGCCTAGCGTTGGTCGAGCGCGGCGAGCAGGTGCCGGCCGGCCGTGTCACCGGCCCGGCTGCCGCGCAGGGTCTTCCCGTCGCCCGCGACCCGGCGCCGCTGGCCCTTGCCGGGCTCGGTCCTGCCGGCGACCCAGGCTCCCAGCGCCGCGTCCAGGGCGTCGGCGTCGAGCAGGGCGAAGACCCGGCGGAACGTCGAGACGTCCGGGACCCGGACGATCCCGAGCCGGCCGGCGACCGCCTCGCCGGCGTCGGCGGCCCATTCGGCGATCGCCGTGAACGAGCGGGCCCCGACGAGCACCGCGCACGTCGCCAGCGTGAGCACGACCGGCAGCCGGTGGCGCCGGCCACGGCGTTTCCGCGGGTCGACGACCTGCTCGGACACCGCGAGCAGATCCACCGGCGGCACCCGGCGGCCACCGACCGGCGCCACGGCGGCCAACTGATCCAGGACAGGGACAGCCGACGATAATGGTGCGGCGGGCATGGCACCTCGAGGACGATCAGGCTGGCGTAGGAACCTCCATGATCATCCGAGGGCCATGCCCGTCCTCTTTCGGCCCCGCCCACCAGCACCAACCCGCGCCCTGGAACCACCGGAAACCCTCAGCACGACCTACCGGTCGCTACCAAGCAAACTTGCCGCAGCCCTGGCTATACCCCAGCGGCATCGCCACGCGCGGGGATCTTCCCTTCCTGCACGGCGTGACCATGCCGCACGGTTCGTCGTCCCCGCCCGCGCGGGGATCTCTTCCGGCTTGATCCATCGCCGTCGCCGTCTTGGGGTCGTCCCCGCCCGCGCCGGGGATCTTCCCGTCTGGCTGGGCACCTCGATCGAGACCGACCGGTCGTCCCCGCACGCGCGGAGATCCGCCTTATGGCGTGTGGCGGTTGGTGGTCTGGATCGTCCGGCCCGTCGGCGTGGAGCCTTCTGTGCTCGGAGTGGGGCCGATTGTTCGGTGACTCCCGATGTCAGGCGCGTGTGCCGTTAGTGGTTGGATGTGCGAGTCAACATCGATGTGTGGGGCGTGATGGTCGATGCGGCTTTGGGTGTGGTGTGGGGGAAGTCGAGCGAAGGGGCGACGGCGCTATTCGATCTGTCCTCGCCACGGAACGCGTGGGTGGACCACGACGCGAGGGCGGGCTGGCCATCGGAATGGTCCGATGGCCTGCCCCCCGGTCGGAACGAGGGTTAGTAGTCCGTGCGCCTGACGGCGCACCCTGATCGGGTGAAAACTGTCTGTGGATCGTCCGGCTGACGTCGTGTCGACTTGGCGCGTTCCGGAGCCCGTGGGTTAGTAGGACGCTGGGGATCTGATCGACAGGCACCCGGAACTGTTGCCTCGAGCACGTGAATCAGACTCTTTGACCTGGTAGATCCCCGCCGGGCGGTCCGCTCCGGTCGGGACCAGGCGGGAGGTGCCACGTGGACGACGTGGTGCATGAGCGGTGCGCGGGCATCGACATCAGCAAGGGCGACGTGAAGGTCTGCGTTCGGCTGCCAGGGACGGGCCGGCGCAGGAAGAGCGAGGTCCGGACGTTCTCGACGATGACCCGGGATCTGCTGGTGATGCGGGACTGGCTGCTCGCCGAACGGGTCACGGTGGTCGGGATGGAGGCGACCCCGGTTATCTGTAGTTTTCAAGATCGAATCTAGGGTTTTTGCAGGTCATGGCTGTCACGGACGCGTACGCCATGGGAGGGACAAAAGCAGCACCGAGGAGCGACGAGCGCCAGACCCGCTGTCGGCTCGGCTGTCCCCATGACGGACGGTCGCCGGATAACCCGTACGCCACGGCCGAGGAGGCGGACAAATCGGCCCGTCGACCGCCGTCGCGGACGGCCCCGCGGCGACGCCTGATTACCGGCGCCTACTGGAAGCCAGTGTTCTACCTGCTCGAACACGACCTGGAGTGCTGGCTGCTCAACGCCCGACACATGAAGACGGTCCCCGGGCGCAAGACCGACCCGTTGACCGAACTAGCGGCACGTTCTGTAGTGGGATGCTCGCGCTGTGGTGGTTGGCCCGCTAGGTTCGCTGCTCGTGATCAACGAGGGCGAGGTGCCGCGGGACCTGGCGCGGCTGGTGGTGCCGTTGCTGGGTGGGTTGGAGTCGACTGGGGATCTGTTCGCGCCGTATCGGCTGGTTGACGGTGATGGCCGGCCGGTGGCGCCGGTCGCGGCGTTCTTCGCCGAGCTGGCGGCCTGCGGGCGGCCGGCGACGACGCAGCGGTCGTATGGGATGGATCTGCTGCGCTGGTTCCGGTTCCTGTGGGCGGTCGGAGTCGACTGGGACCAGGCGACCCGGGTCGAGGCGCGGGACTTCGTGCGGTGGCTGCAGGTGACGGTGAAACCGGCGCGGCCGCACTGGCGTGACCCGTCGGGCGACCCGCCGTCGCGGGACCGGGCTGCGGCTGGTCGGGTCAACGCGGTGACCGGCAAGCCGTCGCGGGGTGATCGGTATGAGGCGTCGACGGTGGCGCACTGCGAGAGCGTGCTGCGCGGCTTCTACGACTTCCATCTGGAGGCGGGGACGGGGCCGATGCTCAATCCGTTCCCGCTGGCGCGGCATGCCCGGCCTGGTCGGGCGCATGCGCATCACAACCCGATGGAGCCGTTCGACCGGGGCCGTCGTGGCCGGTATCGGCCGAAGGTGGTGACGCGGGCCCCGCGCAGCATCCCGGACGACCGGTTCGACGCGCTGTTCGCCCGGCTGGGGTCACATCGTGACCGGGCGCTGGTCGCGTTCTGGGTCTCGACCGGCGCGCGGGCCAGCGAACTGCTCGGTGCCACGGTCGGCGATGTCGACCCGGGCCAGCAGCTGATCACGGTGATGCGCAAGGGCACCCGCGTGCTGCAGCCGTTGCCGGCGGCCCCGAATGCGTTCGTGTGGCTGCGCCTCTATCAGGCGCAGTTGTTCGGGCTGGTGCCGGCGGGCCGGGACGAGCCGTTGTGGCGGACGTTGCGCCGCCCGTTGCGGCCGCTCGGCTATGACGCGACGCGGGCGATGTTCACCCGGGCCAACGCCGGGCTGGACGCGAACTGGACGCTGCATGATCTTCGCCATACGGCGGCATACCGGATGGCACGCGATCCCGGGATGCCGTTGACCGATATCCAGTGGGTGCTCGGCCACGCACATCTGTCGACCACGCAGCGCTACTTGAACCAACCCTCGGGAATTGCGCCAGGCGGGCGAGAACCCGCAGGTGGGCAGGTCAGCCGGCGTGCGGAATGGTGCGGGACGGCCGGCCGGGGACGCCGCCTGACCAGGGTGTTCTCTCGCGATCTTCTTTCTGATGCGTGATCCACCCGTCAGACCTAAATTCGCCAGTAGGGCCACTGGAGATCGTCTGGGGCTTCTCGGTTTGATCGAGGCCGGGTTGGGGACCGTTTCTCGGTTTTGGGGCAGGGTGAGGGTCCGGATGCGCTCCGGGACAGCGGGTCCGGGTCCTGTCGGGGCCGCGATGGTGACCGTGGGCGGGGTGGTGCGCCGGAGACACGGGGTGGTGGCGTGCTGACTGTCAGGTGGCTGGGATAGGGGTCGCGGCGCGTAGTGCGGCGAGGGTCCTGGTGAGCAGGTCACCGCGGCCGGGCGGCAGCCGCAGGAGGAGCTGTCCGGCGTGGCGGACGAGCCGGCCGGGGACCAGGAGCAGGTCGTGGCGGAAGCGGGCGGCGTGCGCGCGGCCGGCGTGCTGGTCGTAGCCGGAGATGGCCTGGAGCAGCGCGGAGATCCAGCCGGCGAGGACCGCTGCCCACATCCAGACCTGGTTGATCGTCGGGTCGGCGGACGGGAGGTGGCGCAGCCCGGCTCCGAGCTTGTGTTCCTGGTCCGAAATTGGGTCGCAACGTGGGCAGGCTCGCGCCCACCCGCGGTGACCACGCTGGGACGGGCTGCTGAGGGGGCCGACCCTGCTGGGATGGGTGTTGTACGGCGCCGGCCGCGCTGGGACGGGCGCGGCCGGCGCCGATCAGGTGGCGGCGGGGGTGAGGGTGACGATGAAGCCCTGGGCTTCGAGGGCGTGGACGTGGGTGCGCCGGACGCGGTTGGGGTCGATCCGGCGGTCGAAGTAGTCGGGGCCGAGGTCGTGGAAGTGGGCGTCGGGGTCGGCGAGCAGGTGCCAGACGATGGTCAGGATGGAGCGGCCGACGGCGACGATGGCTTTCTTCTTGCCGCGGCGGGTGAGGCGGCGGTAGCGGGCGCCGAGGAAGGTGTTGGTCCTGCCGGCGGTGACGGCGGCTTCGCCGAGGGTGCGGGCGAGGTAGCGGTTGCCCTTGCCGGTGGAGTTGCGGCCTTTGCGTCGGCCGGCGGACTCGGACGTGATGGGGGTGAACTTCGCCCAGGAGGCGAGGTGGCCGGCGGTCGGGAAGCGGGTCGCGTCAGCGCCGATCTCGGCGATCAGGACGTGGGCGCTGTCGGGTCCGATGCCGGGGATCTCGTCGAGCCGGGCGACCAGGTCCGCATACGGCGCGACCGCCGCCTCGATCTTTTTCTCGAGGTCGGTGATGTCGGCGGTGGTGGCGTCGATGCGGGCGAGCATCCGGCGCAGCAGGTAGGCGTGGTGGTCGGTGAACTCGCCGACGAACGCCTCCTCAAGGTCGGGGATCTTGCGGCGCATCCGGGTGCGGGCGAACTGGGCGAGCCGCTTCGGGTCGCGCTCGCCGGCGACCAGGGCGGCGAGCATGGACCGACCGGAGGCCCCGAACATGTCGGAGGCGACCGTGCCCAGCTTGATCTGGGCATCCTCGAGCAGTTTCTCGACGCGGTTCATCTCCGCGGTGCGCACGTTGACGAGGTCGGTGCGATAGCGGGTCAGGTCACGCAGCCGGCGCAGGTCGGCCGGCGGGACGAAGCTGGGCCGGATCATCTGCCGTTCGGCGACCTTGCACAGCCAGACAGCGTCGATCGAGTCCGTTTTGGGCCTTCCGGGCAGGTGTCTGACGTCGCGGGCGTTGACCAGCCATGTCTCGAAGCCGGCGGCTTCCAGGACGTAGAACGGCGAGCGCCAGTAGTCCCCGGTTATCTGTAGTTTTCAAGATCGAATCTAGCGTTTTGGCAGGTCAGGGCCGTCACGGACGCGCCCGCGACGGGGCGGGTCGGCTCGGCCGGATCAGTGTGTGCGGACCCGGGGTTTGGCGCCGAGGCAGGGGCAGCGCCGCGTGGGGTTGTCCGGCGCCGCGCTGGGGGCGGTCGTCACGTGACGACTGTGTCCGGGTGGCGCTCACGGGTCGTTGGGGCTGGTGTTGGTGCCGGCCGTGGCGTTGGGGCCGAGGCGGCGGCGGAGTAGCAGGTTCTCCCCGTGGGCTGCGGCGAGCGCCTCGTTCAGCGCGGTGATCTCGGCGCGGTGGCGGGCCTTGAGTTCGCTGAGCTGCGCGGTCAGTGTCCGCACGATGTTGCTCGGCTGGTCCGGTTCCGCCGGTCGGGATGGCTGGGCGGTCTGCGCCTCGCGCAACTGCTCGATCCGGCTGCGCAGGCCGGTGTGTCGATAGAGGAAGTCCAGGGAGACCCCGGATCTGGCGGCCAGGCCGCGGAAGGTGACCGGCTCGCCGGCGGCGCGCATCTCCTCGAGCGTCTTTTCGGCTCTGGTCACGGCGGTGGCGGTGCGCGTCGCGGTGGCCCTGCGCAGGTTGTCGAGGTTACCGGCCATCGGGCTGGCCCCGTCCCAGGTCGCCGGTCGCGCGGCGGGCCGCGGCGTCGGTGCGGGCGACGACCCCGGCGCCGCGGACCGGCTGCCCCTGCGCGGCGGTGTCGGCGTCGAGGGCGGCGATGACCGCTCCGAGGGCGGCCGCCTCGCGGTGACGGCCGGCGAGCCAGACGTTGTCGGTGCCCATCGGGGCGCCGGTGCGGGCGGTGAACGCTGCCTGGCGGGTGTCGATGAGGGTCAGGGTGCGGCGGTGCTGGGCGCGCAGTTCGGGCAGGAACGTCGCGTCGGTGGTGAACTTGTCGCACGTCAGGCAGGCGTTCCCCCGGTCGCAGGACTGCCGTGGTGGCAGCAGGCAGTAGCCGTTCGGCAGGATCCGGTCGGTGCGGCTGTCGAGATGCAGCAGGTCGTAGAGATCGGCCGCCGGCATGGCGAGCTCGCGGGCGTCGGCTGTGCGCTTGCGGTAGCGCAGGAACTCCGCCTCGTGGGTCTCGGTGAGGGTCTTCGCGTAGTGCATCGTCATTGTCGGTGACAGATGTCCGAGGTAGCGCTGCACGACGTGGATTGGCACCCCGGCGTTGAGCAGGCTGGTCGCCTTCGTGTGCCTGAAGCGGTGCGTGCGCTGGAAGTCGACCAGACGGCCGACGTCGTCGCGGATATCGAGCCGGCGGGCCATCTCGGTGAGCATCCGGTGCAGGGTGCTCGACACGTAGGGCCGGTTGCCGTGGCGGTTCATCTTCTCGCCCAGGAACAGGTAACGCGGCGTCGCTCCCGGCGCGCCGTGGCGAGCGATCCATCCGGACGCCCATTCCTGTTGCGCGCGGATGATCGTCACGATCTCGCGGTCGACCAGGACCGTGTCCGGCGCACCGTCGATCTTGGTCTGTTGGTAGCGGAGCCGGGCGGCGAACGCGTCTGGCTCCTCGTCGGACGGCACCTGCGTGGCGAGCGCGCAGAGCGGGTCGTGGTCGAGCAGGAGCAGTTCGCTGATCCGCCGGCCGAGCCGGGTCTGCAGCATCATGATCCGCATGGCCTGCTCGTCGCCGAACCCGCCGTTGGCCACCGGATCGCCGAGCATCCCGATGCTGGCCATGATCTGCGTGAACGCGGCCTCGGGGATGACGTTTTGCTCGGTGTCGCGGTGTGTCACGGGACGGGGGATCTCGCCGCGCCGGTAGAACGCCGCATGCTGCGGTCCGAGGCGCAGCCAGCCTGGGTCGCCCAGTGTCGCCGCGGCCTCGTGTTTGTGGTCGTGCATGAAGGCGTAGAGCTGCTCGACGGAGATCAGCAGGATCTTCATGTGGTTCGCGGACAGCGGCTGTCCCTCGGTCGGCCCGCGGCTGGCCCGTGAGGCACGGACGTGGCCGAGGTAGTCGAGCATGAGGGCCCGCACCCCCTCCGGCGTGTCGGCCAGGTGCATGGGACGCCCGCCGCGGCTCGCGAGGAACGCGTCGAACATGGTCATGGCGAACACCCGCTGGCCGACGGTCGACCATCGCAGCGCCCCGGTCTCGAGACTGATCTTGCAGTACCACTGCAGGCCGAGGCGCAGCCGGGGCGCGCTGACGCGCTGGAAGTAGATCGCCTCACGGCCCTGGGGCTCGTGCGCGCGCAGCGGGATGCGGGGATCCTCGACCGGGTTCCAGGACTCCCGCTGCCACCAGGGTCTGGTGTCGTAGGCGAGGGCGAGCAGCCGCAGGAACCGCACCAAGGTCTCCCGCACGGTCTGCGTCGAGCGCGCGGTCGGCAGCCTGCCCTTGCGCCGGTGGACCGCCAACGAGAACTGCTGGCACCAGTCCCGCGCCGGCAGGTCCATCAGCGAGACGGGGCCGCGAGCGCCGAGGTCGGCGACGGCCTCGGCGAGGCGGCGGGTCAGCATCGCTACCCCCGGTAGCGCGATCTTCCCGCCCAGCTCGATCACCCGCAGACAGCACCAGGTCAGCTCGCGGCCCATCGGCTCGGGCAGTCTCTCGACGAGGATCGCGTTGCTCGGGGCGGCCGCGGTGAACGCGTCGCGGTAGCGCTCGGGCGCCGTCGCCGCCGACAGCCGGCCCAGCCGCAGGTCATCAGGAACCGTCGCCCACAGCTGGTCCAGGATCACGGGGTCATAACCGCACCCCGCGGCGGCCAGGTTGTCCATGACTTCCTCGACCGTGATGTTCACGAGCACGGTCCGATCTGCCCGCCGCCGGCCACGGCCTGGGGGCGCCAGCCCGCGGTGAACGCCCGCCAACTCGCCGCCGCTCTCGCATCGGCATCCTCGGTCACGTGGGCGTAGATCTCCAGCGTGGTCTGCACGTCGGCGTGGCCGAGCCGGCGGGACACGACATGCACCGGCACCCCTGCCAGCAGCAGGGCGGTGGCATGCGAGTGGCGCAGCCAGTGGGGCGCCCAGCCCGTCGGGACCTTCCCGGCGAGGTCGCGACGCAGCCGGCGGACCAGGTCATAGACCGTCTCCGGTCGCCACGGCGCGAACCGCGTCCCGCCCGCGAGGTTCACGAACACCGGCGCCGTGTCCAGATCGGCCACTGCCTGGTCGACGCCGGCGTCGCACAGCTGCCAGAGGTACTCGCCATAGAGCCGGTCGAGCGCGTCCGACACATAGATCCGCCGGTAGCGGCCGCCCTTGACCCGGACCCGGTGCGGATGCTCCCGCGGGACGACCTCGAGGAACGGGGTGTCGCCGCGGCCGGTGTGCCAGTCCCGGTGCTGCAGACCCAGCGCCTCACCCAGGCGCAGGCCGCTCTCCGCCAGCAGCGACCACAGCAGCCGGTCACGCGCCTGCCCCCGCCACCTGCCCGTGGCCGCGTCGAACGTCGCGCACGTATCGCAGATCAGCTCGATCTGCGACGGCGTGAGCACCGGTGGTGCCTGCCGCGACGGGGTGCGGACCCGCACGACCGCCCGCTCCCGGCCACGCCTGCGGGCGACGTGCTCGAGCATCGGCCGGTAGGCCGCCCGCCCGCCGTGCACCAGCCGAACGAGGTCGCCGCCCAGCGGCACGCCGTTGAGCTCGTGGTAGCGGTAGCAGGACGTCATAGCCCGCAGCCGGTTCGCGACCGTCGACTCGGCGACCCGCGCGGCCCGCGGCTCGATCGACACCACATCCGGCCCGTCCCCGCAGCGCAGCCACGTCAGAAACCCGCCTACCCCCGCCAGCGTCACCGCGTCCCAGGCCAAGCCGAACACCGCCAGATAGCTCCACCACAGCGCGAGCGCCCGCGCATACGAGCGCACCGTGTTCGGCGAGGAGCCCTGCGCCCGCAGGTACTCCAGGAACTCCTCCGCCGGCCCGACCACCCGGTAGTCCGGCCCGAGCACCGTCCAGCTCGTCGCGCCGTCCGGCAGCACGAGCCGCTGCGTCCGACACGGCTCCCCAACGTCTGTCACGTCTCGTAACGTAGCGACTACAGATTCGCCGTCCGTGACCGACACGCCGGACCGATTCCCGACCTGTCAACCTCCGTCACGGACGGCCTCACGGCGACGCCTGATTACGGACGTCGCCTCCATGATCACTCTGGTGACGCCGAGGGTGCGCAGGTGGTCGGCCATCCCGACCAGCGAGCGGGTCATGGTCGGGTAGGTGGCGACCTCCTGGAGCCGTCGGCCCGGCCGGTCGTCGTCGGGGACCCGTACACAGCAGGTCAACTCCGCCTTGCCGATGTCCAGCGCGGCGATCCGTTGGATGATCTCTTCGGTTTCCTGGGTCTCCTTCAGCACCACGGGGTGCCTCCCGTCTCCGGTGGGTCCGGACAGGTGGCTGCCCGCAGGAGCCGCGGGGCAGGATCGAATCTGGTCCTCGTGCTCGTGGCACACGGAAGGGCCCACAGGTGCGGCTCCCAGCGCCCGACTTGATCACGGCCTGAAGCGACCACGGAACCTCGACGTCGGCGGGCAGCCGCCAGAATCGTCAACCTGCACCGGGCCCCCATCAGGAACGCTGGAACGCCGGCGCACACCGAGCCCACAGCTGCCTCCAGCCCGAGACCCGAAGCGATCACCACAACCCCGGCAGCGGGCTGCCGCCAGAAATTTCAGCCCGGAACGGGCTTCCCCAAGGGAACGGGGGACTTGATCCGTGTTTCGATGTCGGCGCGGCCGCGGAACCACCACTCGACGGCGACGATGCCGCCTGGCTCGTCCGCGGGCAGCGAGGTGACGAGGAAGCTGACCGCCCAGCTGTGGTCGATCATGCCGTCGAGCAGGAGCTGGCGCTGGCCGGGCACGAGCGTGCGTCCCCGCCGCGAGCGCGGGTCGGCGGAGACCTCGCCGGCGGCGACCTTCACCCGGCGCACGATCGTGTAGGTCCCGGGCGGGGCGCCCTCGGGGGCGTGGTCGCCGGCGGCGACCTGCGCGCCGCGCATGTCACGGGCCTCGACCCACCGGTCCTCGGGGATCTGGGCGTAGGCCCGCCACAGCGCGGCGCTGCGCGGCGCGGAGATCGCGAAGTCGCCGCCCGCGGCGACGACGGCCCGCATGAACGCGGTCGAGTAGAACCCGCTGTCCGCACGGACGACCGGTGGGGCGCACACCGCGTCGGGCAGCACCGAAAGCGCCCGGCGCAGCAGGGCGATGACGTGCGGACGCGGGTCCTGGTTACCGGCGAGCAGATCGGCGGCCAGGGTCAGCCCGGTGCGCGCCCAGCTGACCAGCAGCGGCCGGCCCGCTCGCCTGCCGTCATGGGTAAAGGCGACTCCGCGCTTCTTGCGGCCGTAGACCTCCACGTCGGAGGAGTCGCAGTCCAGCACCGGGCGTCCGGTGACCAGCTCGGCGCGCCGCTGCGCAGGCAGCAGGCGCATCATCCGCCTGGCGATCACAGCCAGCCCGCGTTCGATCCCGGCGAGCTGCGGCGGTCCGAACCGCCCGGCGAGCCGGGCCGCGGTCCGCGACGGAGCGCACGGCACCGGCGCCAGCCACGCCCCCGCCCGGTCCGCCCGGGACCGGTCCAGCCCGACCAGCGCCGACTCGCCCTGCAGCTGGCTGCTCGCCATCCCGACGAGCAACTCGGCGCCAGTCAGCCCCCGGTCGCGCTGCTTGATCGGGCCGATCCCGTCGTCGAGCGCGCCGACAACACCGAGCCGATCGACGAGCTCGGTCACCGCGACCAGCCCCGCGGCCCCCGTCACCGTCGGGTCGACAGGACCGATCCGGACCAGCGGACGGCGCCCGAGCCGGGGCACTGGACCGCCCGCGGAGGGCTTCCCTGATGATCTGCTGCCGCGTAGAGTCGTCACCCGTCAGGTGCCTTTCGCCTGGGACATCGGTCTGGTGTGAGAACCCCGATTCTCCCTGCGCGGCAGGCACCTGTTCTCTTATAACGATCTACAAGACCCCAACATCAACGCCCTACTGGCGGATGTAGGTCAGACGGCCGCGATAGCTGGTGGGCACTTTTCAAAGCGCATCGAGGAAAAGGGCGGGTCATCCTGGGCGAAATCGGGCGCCTCGGGAGGGCATTCGGACGGTTCCAATAACCGACTGTGCCATTACGGTGCCCGAGGATGTGATCGCCGGTGTGCTGGCCTTCCACGCTCGCCAGCGTGACCGTGCGCCGGCGGCGCGGCCAGCGGCCGGATACCGGGCGGAGAGCCTGCGGGTCCTGTTCGGCGAGGACGGCCAGTCGTGACCACCGGCACCGGACAGCCGGCCGCGCCGCCGCGCGCGGCGGCGCCGGCGCCGGGCCGGGCGGCGGCCAAGGCGACCGGGGCGCGGCTGCTGGCCGCGTTCCCGCCCCGGCCGGTCGTGTCACAGTGGCCGGCGACGCAGGCCGGCCGCACCGAGGTACTGGCCCGGGTGCTCGCGGCGCCGTTCGCTCTGGACAGTCCCGCCAGCCAGCAGACCCGCCGGCTGGGGGTGCTGGCGGTGCTGAGCTGGCTGCAGATCCAGGCCGGGGACAGCTGGCAGCAACGCTGGCAGGCCAGCGGCGCTGAGGACCTGCTCGACTGGCGGAACGCGGTCACCGCCGGCCCGCGGGGGCAGCTGCCGCACCTCGGTCCCGGGCTGCTGGTCCTGGTCTGCGCCGATGTGATCCGGCCCGGTCTCGGCTTTCTGCTGCGGTTCGCCCCGGCCCGGCGCGGGCTCGCCGCCGAGATGGCCCGCACCCGTGACCCCGTCACGTTCGCCGCGTTCGACCAGCTGTGCGCGCAGGGCCAGGTGGGGCTGCAGACCGGGCAGCAGGCACTGGGCCGCATCGCGGTCATCATGGCCGCCAAGGGCGGGCCGGCGGACGCGGTGCGCGTCGGTGACTGCGTCGAGCTCCTGCAGGCCGCCGCGGACCTGCGTGTCTCCTCGGGTTCCGAGGCGCACGCGCACAGCCCGCTGTTCTACCAGCTGCTGCGCCGCCATGGGGTGCTGGGCGAGGACGCGCCCGCGGCGATCGAGATGTTCTCCGGACGTGGGCAGCCCAGCTGCGAGCAGCTGATCGACCGTTACCGGATCGCGTGCCGTCCGGTGCGTGACGTGCTGGTGGACTACCTGCGCGAACGCCAGCCGTCGGTGGACTTCTCCTCCCTGCAGCGCTTCGCCTACCTGCTCGGCAAGCTGTTCTGGGCCGATCTGGAAGCCCACCACCCGGGCCTCGACTCGCTGAAACTGCCCCGCGACGTCGCGGCCGCGTGGAAGCAACGGGTGATGACCCGCACCCGTGCCACGACCACCCCCGACGGCGAGCAGGCCGAGGTCGTCTCGACGCGGCTGGACGGGCGCAGCGTGCTGTCCGCGGTGCGTGCCTTCTACCTCGACCTCGCCGAGTGGGCCGACGACGACCCGGCCCGCTGGGGCCCGTGGGCGGTGCGCTGCCCGGTGGCCGCCAGCGACGTCTCGCACAAGAAGGACCGGTCCCAGCGCAAGGCCCGCATGGACCAACGCACCCGCGAACGGCTGCCGGTCCTGCCCGCGCTGGCCGCCTGGGTCGAGACCGAACGCGCCCGCACCGCCGCACTGCTCGCCGCCGCCGAGGCCACCCCGCCCGGCGAACTGTTCACCGCCGCCGGCTCCGAGACGCTGCGCCGGACGGTGATGAGCACCCTGACCACCGGCCGCCTCTGGGCCGAACCGTCCGGCGGCGGCCGACGCCGGGACCTCACCTTCGAAGAACACCGCGGCTTCTGGACCTGGGCGACGGTCGAAGTGCTCCGCCACAGCGGCATACGGATCGAGGAGCTCACCGAGCTGTCGCACCACAGCCTGATCCAGTACCGGCTGCCCGAGGGCGGGCAGCTGATCCCCCTGCTGCAGATCGCCCCCTCCAAGACCGACACCGAACGGCTGCTGGTCATCTCACCCGAGCTGGCCGACGTCCTGTCGACCATCGTCGCCCGCATCCGCGGCGGCGGATCACGAGTGCCGCTGGTGGTCTCCTACGACAAGAACGAGCGCGTCTACAACGCGCCGATGCCGCTGCTGTTCCAATGGCGCCGACGCCTGGAGAACCGGCCCGTCACCGAGACCTCGCTGCGCGGCTACCTCGATGACGCGCTCACCGCGCTCGGCATCAAAGACGCCTCCGGCCAGCAGCTGCGCTACACCTTCCACGACTTCCGCAGGCTGTTCATCACCGACGCGATCCTGCACGGCATGCCGCCACACATCGCCCAGCTCGTCGCCGGCCACCGCGACATCAACACCACCATGGGCTACAAGGCCGTCTACCCCGAAGAAGTGATCAACGGACATCGGGCGTTCCTTGCCCGTCGCCGCGCGCTACGGCCCAGCGAGGAATACCGCACCCCCACCGACGAGGAATGGAACCAGTTCACCGGCCACTTCGAGCACCGCAAGGTCTCCGTCGGCGACTGCGGCCGCTCCTACGACACGCCCTGCATCCACGAGCACAGCTGCTTAACCGAAATGATCTTGCTGTCCTCGTGGGCCGCCTTCCCTGGGAGGACCGCTCACGGAGAGTACGCACATCAGATTGCCGTCGCTCGGGCTTCGGGCGTGTCGCGGGAGCGGCTCATGGATCGTGGCGGTTGCCCGAGTTCGGATCGTGGTTGGCGTAGGTCACGGCGAGGTTGACCGCGGGTCGGTAGGCCTCGACTTGGTCCGGTGTCCACCCGGTGGGTCCGAAGGCCGCCTCGTGGGTGGCGATCCGGTAGATCAGGGCTCGGACGAGCATCTGACCCCAGGCTGGCAGGTGCGCCCATCGGGCAGCGAGGTCGGGTGAGGCTCCGTACCAGCACAACGCGTCGGCGACCGCGACGGCCGAGGCCCAGGACGCGGGGCGCCAGTACGCGGGCCAGTCGATGATCGCCGGTGGCAGCCCGGCGGCGAACAGTACGTTGCCCGGCAGATCGCCGTGCACCACCTGCGGGGTGAGGTCGACCGGACGGCGGCTGCGTGCCAGTGGTGCCAGCAGGTCCAGGGCCGCCGGGCAGCCACGGACCGGGAGTTCTTCCCACGCGACCCTGTCCCCATAAGCCCACGGGTCGTCGCGGAGGTCCAGGAACGCCGGCCGGGGCAGGTCCGCGATTGCCGCGTGGAAGGCCGTCCCGGCGCGGAGCACGTCGTCTTGCCGGCTGACGTCTGGCTCGCCCGCAACGAGTTGGCACGCCTCCCAGCCGTGGGCCACCCATGCCCCGTCCAGCGTCTGGACGGGGCGGGCAACGCGGAACTCGGTGGCGTCCGGCAGGCCGGTGAGCACCTCGGCTCGCCAGAGCGTTTCCGCCAGGAGCTCCACCGGTTTGAGGACGAGCTGGCCAGCTCGCCAGGTCCCACCTTGGCCGCCGGGCAGTACGACCGGGTCGTCCGCGACGCCGAATGCCGCCAGCACGGCATCTGACGGGCTCGCGACCGGAGAGTTCACATCCAAGATCATAATCTGATGGGTGGCGCCTCTGGGGTCAGGCCCTTGTCTGCTCCGCTCGTCCGGCGGCCGAACGCAGGTCGGGCATGCCCAGGTGGACGGCGGCAACGCGGGCAGTCTCGCGCATGGTCGCGAGTTTCTGCTCTGCGGCTGCCAGGGTGGTCTGGATCGCGGCGACCTCGCCGAGCCATCCCTGTTCTTTGGCCTCTTGGAGCCGGTCGAGGAGATTGGTGCGGATCCCTTCCAGTCGCGGCATCTGATCGGGGTCGACCCGGAGCAGCGGGCACCTGACACACGCGTTTTCGTGCGCGCAGGGGGTTCCGTGGTCACGGCCGCAGGTCCCGAGGGCGACTTTCCGTAGTTCGAAATGGGCGAGGAACTCGTCCCATTCCTGGGTGGTGATGTCGCGGTATTCCTCGCTGGGCCGCTCGGCGCGGCGGCGGGCGATGAAAGCCCGGTGGTGGGATATCACGTCCTCGGGGTAGATCGCGGCGTAGCCCATTGTCGTGTCCACGGTGGAGTGACCGCAGACCTTGGCGGCGATGTGCGGAGGCAGTCCGGAGCGGATGGCGTCGGTGACGAAGATCCTGCGGAAGTCGTGGGGCCGCCATTCCAACGGCTGGTCTCCTGCGGTGATCTGGGCGGCCTGTGAGGTTGCGACGAGGCACTCTCGGATGTAGCTGCGGGTGAGAGGACGGTCTTCGGTGCCGTACCGCCGCTGGAACAGGAACGGCATCGGCGGGCTCCAGGTCTGCTCGAACACGTCGTAGGCGCAGACCAGCGGCAGGGCCGCTTTCCCGCCACGGACCCGGAAGATGATCGTAGTCAGGACGTCGGCGAGCTCGGGCGAAACCAGAAGCAGCCGCTCGGCGTCGGTCTTGGACGGGGCGACCTGCAGCATCGGCACGACCTCGCCGGTGGTGGGCAGCGTGTAGGCGACGAAACTGTGGTGGGTGAGCTCGAGCATCTCCTCGATGCGGATCCCGGTGTGCCGCAAGACTTCCACCGTCGCCCACGACCAGAACGCCGCCGACTCCTCGTGGGTGAGGTCCCGCCGCCTGCTCGTGGCCAGGTCCACGGCATAGACCCGGCCGGACTCACCCTGGCGGCAACGTCGGAACTGCTGACCGCCCCCGTTGAACCGCCCCTCGGCGGCGGTCGCCTTGGCGGTGTTCACACGCTGCTCGGCGTCCTTGTGCTGCTGTTCGACGGCCCGTAGCAGCGCCGGCAGCAGGGGCAGTTGGGTCCTGGTGCGCTGATCCATCCGCGACTTGACCCGTGACTTGAATTTCTTCTGCGTCACCTCGGCCGCTTTGATCGGGCACGGCGCGACCCACGTCGCCCACCGGGAGGGATCGTCGGCGGCCCATCGGGCGATGTCCTCGTAGAAGGCCCGGACGAATACCAGCTCGCTGCGGTAGTTCACGCGGGGGCGTACCGGCCGGCCGTCGGCGTCCCGGATGTGGGCCAGCCGTTCTTTCCATGCCTGCGCGACCTCGGGGGCCAGCCGTAGCGAGTCGATGCCGGGATGGTGGGTCTCCAGGTCGCGCCAGAACAGTCTGCAAAGGTTGCGGGCGATGGAACGCAGCGAGGTGTGGTCGAGGTCGGGTGCCCGCTCGGTGAGGTACTCGACCAACAGGTCGCGGACGGGCCGGCACTCGATGCCGTAGCCGTCGACGATCTGTTCGATGCTGCGACGGCCGTCGAGCCGCAGCACTCGCAACCGCTCCGGTGCCGCGGCCGGAAGCACGCCGGTCTTTTTCAGCAACGCGTAGAACAGCGGCCTTCCCGCGCTGCCCCGGAAATGGTGCTCCTGCAGAGCTCTGGTCAGCTCGACACAGTCGCCGAGAGTGATGTCGCTGACGAGGCCGCCCTTGCGGACCAGGATCCAGGTGACTTTGTTCAGGGCGTCCGACCTCGCCCAGCCGGCGGCGTGGTCGGCGCGGAGGCCGAGGCGCTGGAAGCCGTCGGGGTCGATAGCCGCCCGAGCCTCGGCGAGCATCAGCGCCTGGCGTTGCCGCAGCAGCCACGGGTAGCTGGGACGGACGACCTGCCCGGCGACCAGGAGCGCCACCCCGCAGCACAGTTCGTCACGATGATGGCGTCGAGCCGGGGCGCACCCCTTCAGCGGCAGGTCAGCCCAGCTGGAACCGGCGGTGTCCGCCCCGCTGGCCAGCCACCGCTCCTGCCAACTGTCCCCGGGCTGGCCCTCGAGCCAGTCCAGGACCCTGTTCAGGCCACGCCGCCGGGTCTTGTCGCGGGTGCGGCCCGCGCTCGGTTCGGTGAACAGACCAAGCAGCCGCTCGACCAGGGCCTCCCGGCTCTGGCGGGTCTGCCACCAGCTCTGCTCGCAGGGCCGCGGGTCCAGTTCAGCCGGCCGTCCCACCTCGACGGTGCTGGTCTTCGCGACCGTGGCGGCAGGCGCCGCGACGGTCATCGGGTTCCCCCGCCGGAGGCCGTCGTGCCGAACAACGTAGCGAGCACCTCGGGCCGGTAGCCAGGCGCTGGCGGCGCCGGTGGCCGCTCCCGCTGAGCGCGCTGCCGCTCGTGATGGGCCAGGACATGAGCGATGACCTCGTCAGGGGTCGGCGCGATGTAGATCTCAGTGGTGGAGATGTGGGCGTGCCCGAGGACCCATTGGACGTCGGCCAAGGTCAGGTTCGGGTCGCGGACCATCCGCTTGGCGGCGCTGTGCCGCAGGTCGTGCAACGTCCAGTTCGCGCCGAGAACACGGTTGGCTCGGGTGAACAGCATCCGGGCCGCGTCGTAGGCCAGCGGCCGGAACGGGCGGCGCAGCGTCCACCACAACGGCTCGTCCGACCCCCAGGGGACCAGGTCCCGCATCTGTTGCTGGTAGAGCCGCAGCCACACGAACGCGTCCGACGACGCTGGGAGCCGCTGCAGTGCCCGGCTGCCCTTGCGGACCACACCGATCACCTGGTCCTCCGGGGTCACCTGCCCCTGACAGACGCCGAGCAGCTCCGAGGCGCGGGCGCCGGTGGAGACGTAGAACGCGACCAGAGCCCGGTCCCGGTTGCACGACAGGGCCGCGAACAGGTCGTTGAACGCCTGGTCGGGAATGCTTCGCGGGGCCGGTTTGGGCTCCTTGGGCTGGTAGACGGCCCGCCGCGACGGCCGCCGGAACGGCTCCATCGGATTGCGGTGGGCGCCCAGCCGTCCGTCCTCCATGCCCCCGGCCTGCGGGAACGGGTTGACCAGCGGCCGGCCGTGCATCTCCCGGTGGTACTCGTAGAACGACCGGATCACCGCACGCGCGTGCCGCCTGGTCCGCGCAGCGTAGTTCTCCCCGGGCGTCGCCTTCCCAGTCACCGGATTCACCCAGCCCGGGACAGGCGCATCACCGCGACGCTGCCGCGGCGGCTTCTTGACGGTCTTCAGCCACAGGGCGAAGTCCCGCGCCTCGGCGCGACCGGCACGATGCCACGGCACCTCCACCGCCTGCAAGAACCGGAACCACATCAACAACTCGTAGGCATAGGACCGCAGCGACGCCGGGCTGGCGTCGTCAGCGAGCATGTGATGCAGGAATTCGGCGACCGCCGGCACCTCGACACCCTCGCCGTCCACAACACGGAACGGCAGCAGCGGATCAGCGGTCTCCTCAACCCGGCCGACCCTCGCAATCTGCAGCAATGCAACATTTCGAACCGTCGTGCTGCGTTCCGACACCCGCGCCTCCGCAAGCCGCCATAGTCGACGACACGCGATGACAGCAGATCCGCGCCATCACAGGGAGTAATCTCAAACCGACCCAGGGCCCAGACCAGCCGCAGAGGCACTGTCCGTCGACCTCGGCAGGAGTCCAGGAAGCCGCCCAGTTGGTTCGGTCAACGGGACCTACGCTGCCCGCTCCTACGGCCAGACCCGGCCGCCCGCGACCGTCTTCTCCACATCCGCGACAACCTCGTCGCCCGCATCGCCGAAGCCGAAACCCACCACTGGCTCGGCGAAGCCGAAGGACTCAAGGTCAGCCTCGCCGGCGCCCAGGCCAAGCTTGCCCAGATAAACCAGATCATCAACCACCGCCGACAGACCGTGCAGCTGGGCATCCCCACCTTCGCCGAGGCCGCCGGCCGCGCCAGCACAAGCCCACCACCCGCAAACCAGGTCAATCCATGACCCGTCATATCGCTCAAAACGACTATTCCCCAGACATTTTCTAGTTCGGAGAAGACGTGCTGGACTCCGAGTGGATCTGCCGACTCATCGAGCATGGCCTGGCCCGTCCCTCGTTCGTACCCCCGGAGCCGATCCGTCAGTTGCGTGACCTGACCCGCTATCGCACCGAGATCGTCCGGGAGCGGACCCGGGAGGCGCAGCGGCTCGAGAAGCTCCTCGAGGACGCCGGGGTCAAGCTGTCCCTGATCGTCTCCGACCTGCTCGGGGTCTCCGCCCGCGCGATGCTCGAGGCGCTGATCGCCGGCGAACGCGACGGCCAGGTGTTGGCCGAGCTCGCGCTGGGCTCCATGCGCCGCAAGCGGCCGATCCTCGCCGACGCGCTGACCGGCCACTTCGGTGAGCATCACGCGTTCCTTGCCCGCACGATGCTCGACCGCATCGACGCCTGCCGCACCACCGAGGCACGCCTCGACGCCCAGATCGACGAACAGGTCCGGCCCTTTCGCCGTCAACTCGAACTGATCGAGACCGTGCCCGGCGCGAGCCGGCGCACCGCGCAGGTCATCCTCGCCGAGATCGGCGCCGACCCGGCACGGTTCCCCTCGCCGGCCGCGCTGGCGTCCTGGGCAGGGATGTGCCCGGGCAACAACCAGTCCGGAGCCACCGCCCGCAACGGGCCGACCCGCCACGGCGACCCCTGGCTCAAGGCCGCCCTCGGCCAGGTCGCCGTTTCCGCCGGCCGCACGAAGGCACGAAGGGGACCTACCTCGCGGCCCGGTACCGGCGGATCGCCGCCCGCCGCGGCAAGAAACGGGCACTGGTCGCTGTCGGCCACTCCGTTCTCACCTCCGTCTGGCACATGCTCACCACGGACCTGCCCTACCAGGACCTCGGCCCCGACCACTTCGTCAATCGCCTCGACGACCGGGGCAAGGCCCGCTCCGCCCGCCGACTCGTTGACCAGCTCACCCAACTCGGCTACCACGTCACCCTCCAGCCCGCCCCCGTACCGACACCTGGGTGACGAAACAGGGGACGACTCACTGGGTTTTCGAATCAGTCGGCGATCGGGGTATTTCCGAGAACCGCGTACGCGGCAGGCCGGCCGTCGTCGTCGAGAGTGGTGGTCAGGCCGCCGAGAACGCAGACGGCGGGCTGGCCGGGGATGGCCTTGCCATTGCAGCGGAACTTCAGGCCGCCGGCGCCGGGAAGCTCGGTCTCCTTCATTGCCTTGATCGTCGTGGTGAGGGACGCCGGGGTGATGTCGCCCGAGATGCCCTGTGCCGCAGCTTGGAAGCCAGACATAATCATGAACATGAGCATGCTGTCCTGGAAGCTGAGGTCGATGTCCTCGCCGTAGGTCTCGGCGACCGTGGTGTAGAGGCGCATCGACGGGCTGTCGGGACCGACCGGCGCGATTGCGCTGATGACCGTGCCGTTCAGCGTGCTGCCGGAGACGGATTTCCGGGTGGAGTCGGTGATGCACTGGGAGATGGCGCTGATCGTGCCGGTGAAGCCGACGGCCTTGAGGCCGTTTATCGCGCTGATGCAGAACGTGTCGTTGCCGATGATGAACACCTGGTCGGAGCCGTTCGATCCGACCCGCTGCATCTGCGGGGTCATGTCGGCGGTGCCGGGCGCGACCCGGACGAGTTCGTAGCCGATGCCGGCCTTCTCGAACAGCGGCGGCGCGACCTCCTGGGCGGAGTGCAGAGCGGCGGGGACGTCGATGACGATGGCCGTGACCTTCTTGTTGCCTTTGTCCTTGGCCACCTGGATGGGCAGGTCGATGATCGGGAAGGTCGGGTTGGCCAGGCTGAAGGTCGTTGGGCTGGCGAGTAGCTCGGGGTCGGCCGATCCGGAGAGCATCACGGGGATCTTGGCTTCGTTCAGCGGCTCCCAGGCCGCCTCGACGACGCCGGAGGTGCCGATCAGGACGGCGGACACACCCTTCGTCACCATCTCATTGCCACAATCGGAAGCCTTGGACAGGTCACCGAGCGTCTCACAGATGGTGATTTCGATCGGGTGACCGCCGAGGCCGCCCTTGTGCTCGTTCAGGTACTTCGCGGTGGCCTCGGCGACCCTGTTGTCGTTCGTGTGGTCGGCCGTCGGGCTGGCACCATCCGTGATGACCCCGAGCGTGACCGGCGCGCCGGTCGCCCTTTCGACTGGGCCCAGCACCTCGGCGGTGCTCGCGGTGCCGGTCGTCGGCGCGGGTTCGTCCCGGTCACCGGATCCGCCACCGCAGGCCGAGACCAGGGCCACGCTCGCGGCAAGGACAGCGGCGCCAACCAGTCGTAATCCGGTCGGGCGGGTGCCTGGCCGCGCGGATGGGCCGGACCGAGACGGCCGGGCGTCCATCTGCCGGCCGACGGGCTTCGAGTGGTGCAACATATCTCCTCGCTCTCGTCGCCTGACGTTTCTGTGACTGAGAGGTACGCCGCGTACAGTGGGCCGGAAATTCTGGCGCGTCGTACGGACCGGCTTTAATCCGTGTGCGCTAAATGTGGAAGATCGCTCTGGAGGGCAATGGAGTGAAGCTTCGCCTTCGCGCCCTCGTCGGGCCTGCGCTCGATCGGTCTGGCGCATGAAGTGTCATTGACACCCGGCGCGGGCTTCGGAATCCTCGCCCTTGATCAAACCACGTCGAGAATGCCGCGGCTGACGGCTGTGTTCCGGCCGGTTGGCCGGCGTGCCCGCCTGCGAGCGGGCGGGCACGCCGGCGGCTGCCACGACGGTGTCCTCGCGATCCGGCCCTGCCGGCCGCCAGCGGCGGGCTAGACGGCCTCGCGGCCGGGAGGATGCCGCGGCTACTTGCCCGCGGTCGAGTTCTGCGCGTCCAGCTCCTGCTGGATCCGGACGAGCTCGCGGAATCCGATCTTGTCATAGCCAGGGCGCGGCTGTACACCCCACTGGTCGCCCGAGGTCTCCGGGTTGCCCTTGACCGGCTCTCCGCCGAACGGCGGGCTGTTGATGGGGTACGAGTCCTCGCAGGTCTGCTCCGGGTCGGAGTACTGCACCTTGGTGAGACCGTCGCAGATCTCCTGGATCGATAGTGTCGGCCAGCCAAGCCAGATCAGGGTGAACGGCGTAACCAGCGCCCCCTCGATCACGAGCCCGATCAGGAGCACCCAGCACACGCGCCGAATGACGGTGTGCATGCGGGAATGTTCCGCCGACGTGCCGAGGGGGAGGTCCTTAGCCTCAGTCTTGCTCACGGATTGCTCCTTCGGCCGGCCACGGCCGGCCCATACTCAGTCGGAGAAGATCTCGCGATTGACGGTATGTAGATAAGGGATGGCCAGGAATGGCGTGATATAGAAGATGTCGAACAGCCACCAGCCGATCACCGGGAGCAGAACGCCCGAGAACCGGAGGTCGGCGTACATCGTCATGTTGAACACGTAGCCGACCCAGATGACCACGCCGAACCAGCAGGTGATGATCATCCACTGGTGGCCCCAGCGCTTCATCTGCAGCAGGCCGATGCACGCCGCCATCCGCATGGGGAAGACGGTCAGCACGCAGGCGATCTCCCAGGCCTTCTCTCCTGGCGCGCTGGCTCCGCCCAGCCCGAGTTCGTTGTAGTGCCAGAAGTAACCGGCGTCGAAGATGCTGCCCCAGCCCATCATGAACGTCCGGTAGATCAGCGCATGGTTGGCCATCAGGTCCAACGCCCAGCCGAAGCTGTTGATCGCGGCGTCGAGGAAGACCATGTAGCCGATCAACGTGACGATCATCGGACGAACGGTGAGACCGGCGCGCGAGGCCTTGCGCAGCAGCGCCAGGCCTCGGAAGAACAGTGGCAGGCCGATGATGCCCGGCAGCGTCATCCCCATCAGCACGGTGCCCGCGATGAGCCATTTGTCGGCTTGGCGTTGGGCCTTCCGGCTCTCCTCGAGATGGTCCTCGTAGGAGACCGAGCTGTCGGGGCCGGCTTCGATCGCCGCGCCGTTCGCCGCGCCGGCCAGCGCCGGCGTCGGCGGGCGCTTCATCAAAGGAAGTCTCACGGTCTCCTACCAGTTCCTCTGCGAGTACATGTAGAGCTGGACGCCGATGATCGCGGCCAGGTATCCGTAGATGGCGATCTGGAAGACCATCAGGGCTCGTCGCCGCTGTCGGTCGCGTACGTCCATGGCGAATGCCTCCAGGTATGTGGTCAGGCCGGGACGCCGGCCGGTAGCAGGCAGGCTGCCGCGACCTCCCGCAGGCCTTCGGTGACGGCCCCGTCGGTGCTCAGCGGCGCGAGAATGCTCGCCTCGGCGGCGGCCTTCTCGTCCGTTCCGGCGGCGATGAGCTGCGCCGCGGTCACGAGCGTTCGGGTCGAGGGCGGCTCGAAATGAAACACGGACTCGGCCGTACGGATGGTGGTCGCGCAGCGGACCAGCCGACTCGCGACTTCTGCGGTGACACCCGACTCGGCCACGACGACCTCAGCCTCGCGATCGGGTGGCAGATAGCTCATCGGGAGCGTGACGAAACGCTGTCGGAAGGACGGCTTTAGATCCTTCAGGGAACTGCGGTAGGCCGGGTTGTAGGAGCACACCAGCATGAAGGTGTCGGGTGCCTCCACCACCTCGCCGGACCGGTCAAGATACAGAGTGCGCCGGTGGTCCGTGAGCGAGTGGAGGACCGCCAGCGAGTCGTGGCGGGCCTCGACCACCTCGTCGAGGTAGCAGATCGCGCCGTCCTTGACCGCCCTGGTGAGTGGGCCGTCGGTCCAGACGACATCGCCGCCCAGGACGACGAACCGGCCGACCAGGTCGGCACTGGTGAGGTCGTCGTGGCAGCTGATGGTGACGACGGGACGGTCCAGCCGGGCGCCCATGTGCTCGACGAGCCGGGTCTTGCCGCAACCTGTCGGCCCCGTGAGCATCACCGGCAGGCGCCTGCTGAATGCGTGCTCGAAAAGCGTCACCTCACTACCAATGGCCTGGTAGTCGTGGGCGGCCATCTGACCTCCGAAAAGATGTGAAAATAGGCGACCGGCGGCCGCGGAAAAATGTGGAATGAATGGCCGGGCGTGAGTCTAGTGTCATGTGATTCTGTGTCCTTTACATCCTCCGGCCTTCGACTGGAGTGATCTTGTGGAGTTGGGTGCTGAACAGCGGGCCGAACTGGTGGCACTGGTCAACAGTCGGGACGTTGTGGCGAACGTGGCGACGCGGGTGCGGATCGTGCTGCGGCACGCCGACGGGCTGGCGAAGCGGCGGATCGTGGAGTTGGCGGGGGTGTCGCGGCCGACGGTGGATCTGTGGCTTCGCCGCTACGAGACCGACGGGGTAGCCGGCCTGGTCGACCGGCCGCGGGGAGCCGGGTGTGAGCAGGTGCCCGCCTCGGTGCGGGCGCGGATCGTGGCGCTGACCCGGGCCACGCCGCCGGCGGAAACCGGGCTTTCGCACTGGTCGAGCCGCGAGTTGGCCACGTACGTCAGCCGGACCGGCGGTGTCCGCGTGTCCTGGCACTACGTCGCGAAGGTCTGGCGCGCCGAAGGGCTGCGCCCGCACCGACAAGGCACGTTCGAGCTGTCCCGCGACCCGGAGTTCGCCACCAAGGTCGCCGACATCGTCGGGCTCTACCTCGACCCGCCCGGCGGGGCGGTCGTGCTCTGCGTGGACGAGAAGACCCAGGTCCAAGCCCTCGACCGCACCCAGCCGCTGCTGCCGATCAGCTTCGGGCGCACTGAGAAACGCACCCACGACTACGTCCGTCACGGCACGACGAACCTGTTCGCCGCCCTGGACGCCGCCACCGGCCAGGTCTACGGGGAGTGCCGCCCAGTCCGTGACGGCGCCGCGTTCCTTGCCTTCCTGACCAAGGCGGTCGCCCCGCACGCCGGCCGCGAGATCCACATCGTCCTGGACAACCTCTCGACCCACACCACCCCGGACGTGAACGCCTGGCTCGAGGCCAACCCGCACGTCCACTTCCACTTCACCCCGGTCGGCTCGTCCTGGATCAACCAGATCGAGATCTGGTTCGGGATCATCACCCGGCAGGCGATCCGCCGCGGCACCTTCCCGTCCGTCCACGCCCTGACCCGCCAGATCCGCGACTACATCACCCACTGGAACACCGACGCCGAACCGTTCACCTGGACCGCCACCGCCGACGAGATCCTTGCCAAGGTCCGTCTCACCCAGACCAGCATCCGGAAACTCGTCGCCAACAACCGACGGTAAGCAAACAGAATCACGAGACACTAGGCGGCGACCAGTTCGCGGTGAACGTGCGCCAGTGCCCGGGGGAGTTCTTCCACCCGGAGAATCCGCCGCGAACGGCGGGGTCCGAATACCTCTGGCAGCGGGTCCACCCGCGTGCGCCCGACGCCGAGGTAGTACACCGAGACCCCCGCCTCCTCGGCTTCCTCGACCGCGTGGGCGACGTCGGCCCACGCGTACCGGCCCTCGTATCCCTCATCGGACATCAGGCCGTCGCCGATCACGATCAGCAGGCGCCGTTCGGAGGGCTGCGCGAGCAGCCGGTTCGTCAGGTGTCTTAGTGGGGCTCCGAGCCTCGTGTAGCCGCCGGCGACCAGGCCGAGGCCACTGGGCGCGACGAACCGGCGGTCGGTGAAGTCCTTGAGACAGCGGACCTCGACCCGGTGACGAGTGCTGCCCGAGAACACGAAGACGCCGTGGCGTTCGCAGGCCTGCACCATCGCCGCGGACAGCGCATCGGCGCAGGCGAGTTCCAGCCGGAACACCAGCCCGTGTTGGGCACCCATAGACGAACTGCCGTCGAGGAGCAGCGCGGTGCTGACGTCCCGCTGACCGGGCCGTAGGTCCCGAAACACTCGCCCCGCGGAGGCGTCGCCCGCGGCTGTGGCGACGTGATGGGAGACATAGGCATCGATGTCGAGGTCCGAGCCGTCTTCCAACCGGTTCCTAAGGGCGCGGTGGGTGTGTTCCTCAAACCAGCGCCGTACGTCCGCGGGGGCGTGAATCGCCTGCGCGGGTCGGGCCGGGTGCCGGCGCTCGAGAACGGCGACGTGATCGGGTAGAAACTGCTGTGTCCAGAAATTCCACTCTGGATAGGGAACGCCAACCCGAGCGTCCGGACGGACCTCGACGTCCTCCTCCTCCGGCCTGCTCGGCGGTGGGATGTTGGGATTCTTGAGGCCTCCCTCCCCTCCCACCGGAATGGCGTAGAACCGGTAGGAGTCCTTGCGCCTGGTACTCCACGGCACCCTGCCGTACCGGCGCCGAGCGGAGACGGCCAGACCGTTGGGCACCACGGCGTCCATCGAGAGTTGACCGAGTAGCGGATGTGGGGTCAACTCATGGTGGGACCTGGCCAGGTTCACCGCGCACCTGAGAATGGTCGGGCCGTCGAGCCCACCGTGGAGGACCTCGAGATCGGGAAGAACGCGTCGCAGTTCGGGCATCAGCCCCGGCCAGTGGGCGCTGACCCAGCCCATCGCGACCCCACCCTCCACGAGGGCCAATGCCCTGAGCTCTCGCGGCGCGAGCTTGTGAAGTAGGTAGCCGGCGATACGGTCCTTGGACGGAGAACACTGCAGCGCGACGCCGCAGGTCAGCGTCCGGACCGTCCAGCCGCGCGAGGGAGCCGGATGAGGGACGTTCACGACAGAGCGGCCTGAACCCAGCCCGAAGGTCCGGCGTTCACCGGAGACAAGCCGCGCCCCCTGGCGACGCCCTTCGGAGAATGCGACGGCAGCCAGCGAACATCTTTGCTCCACCCATAACGCCGAGCCGCTGGCGGGCTCGGTCATTGCCGGCTACCCACAGGCCAGAACTGGTGGGCCATCGGCCTGCCAACGGATCGCGGCCGCGAGTGAATTTCCGTCGGTAACGATCGGTCAGGCAGGCGGTGGCCGTCGTACGGAATGTCCATCAGAAGGTTCCGATGCGGCTCATGATGTAGTGCCAGAAAAACAGAAGGCCGGCGACGAGGGCCCACGCCGCGCCGAAGCGCAGTAGGTCCACGAGCATGACGACACCTCCCGGGTAATCGATCCGGGCAAATATTGGACAGTGGAAATGCGGAGATCTGTAGCTTTCGACCTCGCGGAAGAGGCCTCAGCGCGCCTCGAGGCCGCGGAGCACAGTGGCCACGAAATTCTGCAGAATGGTGGTGCGGTCAGACTGGGAGCCGGTGACCGCGATCAGCAGCCCGTACAGCCCGACCAGGAAGAAGAAAGCACTGTGTCTGACGTCCGCCTCGGGGTATATCTCGCCCCGGTCCCGCGCCTGCTCGATCGCCTGGATGACGAGGATGATGACGGGGTACTCGGTCCAGTCGGCGGACGTGGGGCGGGCGGGGGAGAAATGGTAGGCGAGCACATCCCGGAATAGCGCCTTGTCGAGTCGTTGTTCGATCGCGGTGACCAAACGGACCACCTCGTCGAACACGGCTGGCAGGTCCCGAGGCGACGCGAGGAACCGGGACAGCTGTTTCGCCATCCGCTCCTGCTCGCTGTGGTCCAGCTCGGCGAGAACATGCTCCTTCGTCGGGAAATGAAAGTAGAAGGTGCCCCGCGCCACCCCCGCCGCCGTGGCGATGGCGCCAATGTCCGCTTCGGCCATACCAGAACGCTTGTACTCGGCAATGGCTGCGTCGAACACCCGCTGGCGCGTCTCGAGCCGCTGCGCCTCGCGAGCGTGTGGCTTGGTCCGCTCCTCCAGCATGAGATCTTTCTACCGCGCTCGCTGGCGAGTGTCAATGAAAAGTGTCAGCCAAACTGAGACGGGGGCGGTCCGGCTGGCCGCCGTGCCCGCGGGACGGCCAGGACGTCCACGCAGGTCAGCGCCCGCGCCGTCCGTCTTGTCCCGCTGACGGTATCCCTTCAGACCTTCGCTGTGCGCACAGCCTCCCGCCCTGCGCCGCCGTGACCCGACCCGCGGCATCTGGTGGGTCCCTGCTCCGACGCATCGTCCGCCTGGGCGAATCGGACGAGATCCGTGGGCCGGCCTGCCGGACGGTTCGCGACGGCGGCGCAGGGCGGATGGTTCACGGGAGCGATGCGGTCGTGCCACCGTCGATCGGGATGATCGCGCCGTTGATGAAGCTGGCACGATCGGAGGCGAGGAAGAGCGCGAGCTCCGCCACCTCCTCCGGCCGGCCGGCGCGCCGCATCGGCGAGCTCGCCACCAGCTGGGGGAACCTCTCGACGGCCTCGGCCGACAGCTCGGTCACGATGAAGCCGGGACAGATCGCGTTGGCGCGGATCCCCTTTGGTCCGTACTCCACGGCGGCGGCCTTGGTGAAGGCGTTCACCCCTGCCTTCGCGGCCGAGTAGGCGCTTACCTGTCGCTGGGAAGCGTTGATGCTGCCCGTCGAGGACCAGTTGATGATGGAGCCGCCGCCGGTGGGGAGCATCGCCCTGATGGCGTGCTTGGTGCCCAGCAGCACGCCGCGCAGGTCCACGTCCATGATCCGGTCGTACTCGGCCATGGTGATCTCGGCGAGCGGCTGCGCGCCCCCGACGCCGGCGACGTTGAGTACGGCGCTCAGGGCGCCGAACTCCGCGAGGGCGGCCTGGAACATCGTCTCGACATCGGACTCGAGGGACACGTCGCAGTGAAACGGTACGACCGCGTCGCCCAGTTCGGCCGCCGTCTCCTTCTCCCGTTCGCTGATGTCCGCGGCTAACACCCTCGCTCCTTCGCGCACGAAGAGCCTCGTGGCCTCCCTCCCCATTCCGGAGCCGGCTCCGGTGATGACGGCCGTCTTACCGTCCAACTGTCCCATGCGTCCTCCTCTTCAACCTGGTCGCTCTACTCCCGACCAGCGTCTGTGCCCGCCCGCCGACGTCGCCCGGGCCGGCTACCCGACGACGAGCGGCAGGGTTTCCCAGCCCCGGACGGACGACGTCTGCGCGAGCTTCGCGCCCGACCAGTCGACGTCCCAGTCGGGGAAGCGACGCAACAACTCATCCAGCGCGACTCGTCCCTCCAGGCGGGCGAGCGCCGCGCCCAGGCAGTAGTGACCACCGAGCCCGAAGGTCATCAACTGGCCGATCTTCCGGTGGATGTCGAAACGATCCGGGTCGGTATATCGGCGCGGGTCACGGTTTGCGGCGGCCAGCATGAACATCGTGGCGCTTCCAGCGGGAATCGTCTGCCCGTGGAACTCGACGTCCGTGGCGGTGTAGCGGGCCATGAACGGGCCGGGCGGCTCGTAGCGAAGGATCTCCTCGATCGCGTTGGGGATCAGGTTCGGGTTGGCGGCGAGCTCGCGTCGCGCGTCGGGATTCCGGGCGAGGAGAGCTCCGATCCAGCCGACCAGCCGGCCGGTCGTCTCGTTCCCGGCACCGGCGACGACCGTGACGTAGGTCAGCACCTCGTCTCGCGTCAGCGTCCGGACCACGCCGTTCTCGTCGGTGAACTCGGCGTTCAGCAGGTCAGTCATGAGGTCGTTCGACGGGTGGTCGCGTCGCCAGTCGATGTAGTCGGCGAAGACTCCGCTGTCGATCATCACGCCCTCCGAGAGGTCCATCCGCCCGCCGGACTCGGTGCGCAGCTTCTCGTCCGTGAGGTCGCGGATACCCGCCTGGTCGGCCTCCGGAATGCCGAGGAGCATGCCGATGACCCGCATCGGCATCTCCGCGCCCAAGGCCGCGATCAGGTCAAAGTCGGTGACTCCGGCCAACGGGTCGAGAATGCGCGCGCAGAACTCCCGAACCCGCGGCTCGAGTTCGCCTATCCGGCGAGGGGTGAAGACCCTGACGAGCAGCTTGCGGTGGATGTCGTGCATGGGTGGGTCTTCGAAGATCAAAGTGCCAGGCGGGATCTCCATACCAGACTGGATGATGTCGAGGATGTTGCCCCGGGAGTTCTGGAAGGTCTGCCAGTCCGGCAGGCCGCGCTCGCAGTCCGCATACCGGCTGAGCGCATAGAAGTTGTACTTCTCGTTGTAGTAGACCGGGGCCTCCTCCCGCATCTGGTTAAAGACCGGGTAGGGATCCGTATTGAAACTACCGTCATAAGGGTCCCAGTAGGCAGGACTGTTGGCGCCCAATGCATCCTCCAAGTGGACCTGCTAGTCGGATGTTGTTTCCCGGCAGCGGTGAAGGTTGTTCCGTGAACCAATAGACTGAGTGGGTATCCGCGCACGAGGAGCGTGCGCCAGGCGGGACCGGAATACCGGAGACCGGGTCGGTTCGTGCGGGTCGGCCGCTGTTTTTTCGGCTCGAAGATCGGCGGAAAGCCCAGGCGGCCGACGCGTGGACAAGCGCGTCCGCGTGTAGGCAAGAGGAGGTCGACGCCGGTCTTGGTCGTCGCGGCCATGGCGGCGGTCAGCTTGCTGCGGCGGGGAGGCAGGTGCGTCGCTCGGGTCCGCTGTCCGGTGGGCGTCGTGCCCATGCGAACGGCCTGCTGCCCTCAGCGCCGGACGGGATGGCGATTGCTGGGTGGGGTGGCATAGAAGGACCTGCCTTGGTGGATGTCCAAGGCTGTCGGCGAGGCGGCCCGGCACGGGCCCGTCAGCCTTCCTACGAGGTGCCAGCCGGCGGACCAGCGACCTCGGCGTCCAGAACTATACCACTAGGTCTAGTTTTGTCGATAATCTCCTGCTCGTGGTGCCGACACGCGTCCGGTCTGGCGCGGTCGACGGCGGTTGGCGGCCAGTTGGCTGCGCGGATTGGGTTGCCTGGTGGCGGGCATCCCGGCTACCCGCGGGTGGCCCTCGCCTGTTCCTCCGCCGGAGGGCGATCTCGGCCTGGTCCGGTCGCTGTGCTCGCCTGACGCCGCCGGCCTGCCTTGGCGAGCTGGTGCGCCAGAACTAGACCCGTCGGTATGGTTGTGGCACTCTGGCGCCCGAGGCGCGGGGCAGGCGCCGGGATGACCTGCTCAAGGACGGCAGATCGACATCCATCTACGTGCCGATCCGGCGTGGATCCGGTTTGGGTACTTGCCGTGGCGCCGGCAGGGAGATGGCGTCCGTCGGCGGCCATTGGGTCGATCATGCCGTTGTGGATCGTGTTTGTTGGAGAAGCGGGAGAGAGCCATGGCCGTGTCTGTCACTCCGGTGAGTCGGGGGGTCGGCGTCGAGATCTCGGGCCGCAGTGGGCCGGAGCTGGCGACTCCGCAGGTCGCCGCCGAGGTGCGCGAGTACCTCGACGAGTACGGTGTCGTGATCTACCGCGAGGCGCGGATCGGTGACGCCGACCTGGTGGCGCTGTCCCGGATGCTCGGTGAGGTGATCGTCGCGCCGATGGGCGGAGAGGAGGACTTCCCGGAGGTGTCGACGATCTCGCTGGACCCGGCGCAGAGCACGCTGGCGGCGTACCGGGCGGGTACGTTCTTCTGGCATATCGACGGGGCGAACGACCTGGTGCCGCAGAAGGCGACGTTGCTGACCGCGCTGGAGGTCGCGACCGAGGGTGGGGACACCGAGTTCGCCAACCTCTACGCCGCCTACGAGGCGCTGTCCGCGCAGGAGAGGGCCACGTTGGCCGAGCTGCGGGTGGTGCACAGCTTCGCGGCCACCCAGCGGCTGTCCAACCCGGACGCGTCGGCGAAGATGCGGGCCGCGTGGGACAAGGTGCCGTCGCGGGAGCATCCGCTGGTGTGGACCCGGCGCAGCGGACGCAAGTCGCTGCTGGTCGGCGCGACGGCCGATCATGTGGTTGGCCTGGCGGCCGAGGAGAGCCGCGCGCTGCTGGACCGGCTGCTCGCGTGGGCGACCCAGCCGGAGTTCTCGCTGCGTCACCACTGGCACGACGGCGACCTGGTGATCTGGGACAACACCGGCATCCTGCACCGCGCCCAGCCGTATACGGCCGCGTCTCGCCGCCTGATGCACCGCACTACCCTCGTCGGTGAAGAAGCTGTCGCCTAACCTCGGGCTTTCACCGGGGTGATCGTCTGTTGGGTGGCTGGAAATAGGAAAGTGCCCCTGAGCTGGGAGGATTGGGCTTGCTGAGGGCCTGATCGATCCCGTACCAAGGAGCACCTTCGCGGTGAAGCCTACCGGTGTGTATCCGTCTGTCTGCGTCGATGCCGCTGGGCGCGGTGTCGTGTCGTCGGCGGGTGGGGTGTTGCTGACGGAGACGGTCCGGGTGTCCGGGCTGGGTGCGGCGTTGTCGGAGGCTTTGGCGCCGTGGCGGGCGCCGACGGCGGTGCACGACCCGGCGAAGGTGCTGACGGATCTGGCGGTCAGTCTCGCGCTGGGCGGTGACTGCCTCGCCGACGTCGCGTTGCTGCGGGTGGAGCCGGAGCTGTTCGGGCTGGTGGCCTCGGACCCGACGGTGTCACGGACGGTCGACCGGCTCGCGGCCGACGTCGAGAAGGTGCTGGCGGCGGTGTTCCGAGCGTTGGCGGGCGCGCGGGAACGGGTCTGGACGCTCGCCGGGGTGCACGCTCCAGGCCACGCGGCCAGCGTCGCCGACCCGCTGGTCGTGGACTTGGACGCGACCCTGGTCACCGCGCACTCGGAGAAGGAACAGGCCGCGCCGACGTTCAAACGGGGTTTCGGGTTCCACCCGCTGTTCGGGTTCGTCGACCACGGCCCCGACGGCACCGGGGAGCCGGCGGCGGTGCTGCTGCGCCGCGGGAACGCCGGGTCGAATACGGCCGCCGACCACATCACCGTGGCCAAAGACGCACTCGCCGGGCTGTCGCGGCGGCTGCGCCGGGGCCGTTCGGTGCTGGTCCGCACCGACGGCGCCGGCGGCACGCACGACTTCCTCACCTGGCTACACGGCCGCCGGCTGTCGTACTCGGTCGGTTTCACCCTTACCGATGACCACGCCGAGATCATCATGAAGCTGCCGACCGCGGCGTGGACTGCGGCCTACGACGCCGACGGCCTGCCCCGGCCCGGAGCCTGGATCGCGGAGCTCACCGGCCTGCTCGACCTGTCCGGCTGGCCGCCGGGGATGCGGGTGATCGTGCGCAAGGAACGGCCACACCCCGGCGCGCAGCTGCGGATCACCGACGTTGACGGCAACCGGATCACCGCGTTCGCTACCAACAGCCGCCGCGGCCAGCTCGCCGCGTTGGAGCTGCGTCACCGCCGCCGGGCCCGCTGCGAGAGGAGCAAGCCGCAGTGCTGTTATAACTGCGACTCGCTGGCATCGTGGGTGTTTCCTTCCGGTTCTGTGTTCATGTCGGTGTTCGTGGTGGCCTGCTGGTTGGCCAGCCAGGGCCGGCGGGTGTGTCCCCCGTTGGGCATCAGGTGCAGGGCGCGGAGCCGTTCGACCTCGGCGGGGTCGGCGTGCAGGACCCATCTGCGGGGGGCGTCGGGGTGGCGGTGGGCGTCCACCCAGCCGCGGCCGATCCAGGTGTAGAGGGTGACCTGGGGCATGTCGAGTTCGCGGGCGAGGTCGGCCAGCCACCACTTGTGCTCGCCCAGCGGCGGGCTGGTGTGGCGCTGGGTGGCTGGTTCGGTCAGGCCGAGGGTGCCCATCAGGTCGCGGACTGCCTGCGGTCCGAAGCAGGCCCGCCTCTTGGGCGGGCGGAAGCCCTCCCGGTTCAGGCAGTCGGCGATCTGGGTGGCGTTCTGCCCGGCGGCCGCGAGCTCGCGGACCCGCGCGGCCAGCTGCGGGTAGTAGCTGAGCTGGGTCAGGCGGGCCACCGGCCGCACCACCTCGCCGTCGCTGCGGTGGCCCCCGGCCCAGGTCACCTGCACCTTCACCTTCTCGCTGGTATCGAGGACCTCCACGCGGACCTGCTCGACGAGCAGGCGCAGCAGCTGTTTGCGGTCGGCGTCGGCGGTGGTGGGCGCGTGCCACAGCGCGGGGATGTCGGCGGCCAGGGCGCGGATGTGCTCGCGTTCGGCTGCGGTGAGGGTGCGCGGGCGGGCCGCGGCGAAGCGGTCGTACTCCTCACCCAGGCGTTGGCGCTCGGCCAGCGCAGCCTCCCAGTCCCTCTCCAGCTGGCGCACGACCAGCCGGTTCTCCGGCTCGGCCAGCTGGTACTGGCGGCGGGCCCGGTCGGCGACGTAGTCAGCCCGCTCCAGGCGCTGCCGCCAGATCCGGTCCACCTGCGCCCGCTGCGCCTCGACCTGCTCGGCCGCCGCCAGGGAGACCTCGAGTGCGGCCGGGGCCACGGCTGCCAGCAGCAGCGCGGTGACGTAGGCGTCCACGCAGCCGCCGGCCAGCTGCTGGCACCGCTCGGCACCATATTCGATCTTGTCGCGGGAGCAGACGTAGACCGGCTGCTGCCTGCTGCCCGGCCCCCGCCGGTAGTGCGCCGCCATCTTCCTGCCGCAGCGGGCGCAGACCACCAGCCCGCTCAGCAGGGCCGGGCCGTTACGCGCCGCGCCCATGCTGCGCGCCCAGGACCGGTTGGCGTCCAATCGCTGCATGTTCCGCTCGTACTGCTCGACGCTGATGTAGGACGGCAGCACCCCGGGCAGGTAGGCCACCCAGTCCTCGCGGGGCTGGCGTACCCGCCCGGTGTCCGGCCGCCCGGCCTGCCGCCGCCGGGGGTCCAGGCCGGTGCGGCCGTAGGCATAGATACCAGCGTAGGCCGGGTGGTGGAGCATGTTCTGGATCCCGGCCCGGCTGGGCCGGCGCCAGGTCAGCTCCCCGCGCCGGGGCCCGTGGTGCAGACGCCCCCCGACCTGGATGTGGTTGTCGGCCAGGTAGGCCAGCACCGCGTTCACCGTGCCGAGCCGCTCGAACAGCTCGAACACCAGGCGCACCACGGCCTGGACCTGCTCGTCGGGGTCGAGCACCACCTCCCCCGAGAGGCGGCGCACATACCCGGCCGGCAGCTCCAGCGCCAGTTCCCCGCGCCGGGCCTTGTTCACCCGCCCGGACGACATCCGCTGCCGGATCAGGTAGAGCTCGGCCTGGCTGATCGTCCCCTTCAGCCCCAGCAGCAGTCGGTCGTTGTGGTCGTTGGGGTCGTAGACCCCGTCCGTATCAGCCAGCAGCGTCCCCGACAGAGCGCACAGCTCGAGCAGCTGGTGCCACTCCCGGCCGCCGCGGGCCAGCCGGGACATCTCCGCGCCCACCACGATGCCGACGTGGCCCAACCCGACCTCGGCGACCAGCCGGGCGAACCCCGGCCGGTCGGCCACCCCCGACGCCGAGCACCCCAAATCGTCGTCGATGACCAGTACCCGCGACCGGTCCCACCCCAGCGCCACCGCCCGCTCGGCCAGCCCGTACTGCACCCGGGTCGACTCGGTGTTGCGCTCGACCTGCGCGAGGGTGGACTGGCGGACATACACCGCCGCGAGAAGATCACAGTGCCGCGGCTGCACCTTGCCGTGCACCCGCTCCCACGGCAGGGCCGCCGTGCTCACCCCGCTCACCCCCGCTCCCGCCGCTCGTCGGTGCCGACCCTGCCACCGCCCGCTCGACCAGCAGGCCCAGCAGGCGCCGCACGGCCAGCCGGTTCACCTCCGGGAACGCCCCCCACGGTGGGACGACAACCGCCGGGCCCGCCACCCCGGGGGGACAGCTGTGTTTCCTGACATCGCAACAAACCTCCCGGTTCTTCGTCATTTTCTTCGTCGATCTGCGCATCCCGCAGCCGTCGGACGGCCGCTACCAGCGCCAACAGAGCGTCTACCCCGATCACGGGAGCGCTCATTCCCTCCACTCCCGAAGAATTTATGCGTGCAGTGCGGCTTGCTCTTCGAG